>JABMMY010000095.1 GCA_013205415.1 Deltaproteobacteria bacterium | reverse complement strand
TTTTTATTCCTCTTTTTAATATTCTTATTCCAAAAAATATGACTAATAAGACTCCGGCAACAATAAGTAATAGTTTTGAATCTACTTCACTGGAAGGGGTCGTTTCATCAGGCAATTTCTTCTTTGTGTTCAATCGTGAACTGAGTAGGTCCTTTTGAGCCTTAGGGCCCATAATGGTATTACCGGGAAGTCCGGCCTTTCCCTGAGAAGAGCTGATACTAGATTCAAAATCCTTACTCGGTTTTAAAGAGCCGATCATCTTTTCGAATTGGGGCGCCATCTTGGAGTAGTTGTCATCGGAAACGATGTAGGTCACCAAAATAGCCAGTTTATTTTGTACCGTAGCGGTGTAGCGGGCCCAAAATCCAGGAAGTTCAGAATTGTATTGTAGTGAATCTATCCATGTTACCCCATTGATATTTCTTCTTCGAGTGTAACTAATTTTTGATTCTAATTCCGCTCCAGTATCATCCTGAATGGTTCTTGGGGTCTTTAAATACTTTTCATAGGCATCGAGACTATCCCACTCACCTGCAATCGTTGCTACCGATAGCACAATAGATTCTTTGCGCTCGGGCTCTCTTGTTCCCTGACAAATGTAAACCCCCTGATTCAATTCGCATCGCCAAGAATCGGGGTGATCAAAAGAGATGTACTGGGTGTTAAGAGAAAAAACAGGGGTCGAAATGAGAAGAAAAAATAAAAACCGCATTTAAAGGTCTCCTTTTTCCATTTATTTTAGCACACTTTCAATTTGCATTTTCAATTCAGAAATTTCACTATAGAAATTTTCTCTGGGATGAAGCGATTTTTGAAATGGAGTGCCTGGTACATGCCGAATGAGAATCTTATTAACCTTATCTCCGTAATTAGCCGTTTCACAAATACGCCGATAAATTTGCAGATCCTGCTCCCCGCTATCGCCTATTAATAGACATTTTTGATTTTGGACTTGGCTTAAAATACGATTAATAGTTCGCCATTTATGACCAAACCGACCATACCCAAGCCATCTCATAAAAACGGGGCCCTCAGGGAAGTTTCGATCACGCAAAAACTTAAGAAGAAATGGGGCTAGTGCATAAGGCGTACTGGTCACATAAATAATTAACGAGTTTTTGACGGCCAGAGATTGATAAAACTCAGCCATCCCCTCAATAGCTTCATATTGGTAATAATGACCTTTAAACAGGCCCGTTAACACTGAAGAGATAGTGGTGGTATCGGCGATGTTACTATTTTTAATCGTGTCATCAATATCTGAGATAATAACCGATTGAATATTATCGTTTAAAAAAAATACTGGAGCACTTAATAGTTCGTAATCACCTAAGGGTATTTTTCCAAATATCGTTTCCACACCCTGAGGAGCCAATCTTACCCAAGAGACGCGAGGACTAGACTCGGGTAACTGCCAAGGCATTTGTAAATGTAAAAATCCTCGCGCCTCTGAACTGCCTTCGATCGTTCTTAAATTATTTTCACTAAAGGAAACCTGAAATTTTACCCTTTCAAAAAACTCGAGATCTGGAATGCCTCTTAAAATTCGGTGAAATAATCTTCTCGGTTTAAAGCCCAAAACCTCCTCTTGTGTGCCATTAAATACGATCGCCTGAAGAGAGGTGAATCCGGGTGTGGCTAAGCTTGGAATTCCAATGATAGATTTTTGCGCGCGATAAAGATCAAAAATCTCTAGCACCTTAAATAATAACACTTCAAAACTCTTAATAAAACGAATCCAACCTCCCCACCACTTAGGACGAGGCAACTCACTGAGTCTTAAACTGGCTCTAAATTTAGTGGGGTAGGCCCTTTTCATAATTCATTATAACGGCACTTGGCCTTTTTAAATTGTTAAGTTTTCTTCACAATTTACCGAAAATATGAGTGAAATTCCTTTTTTTAGGTCTTCTCTTTATGTCACAAAAAACCCGACAATATTTCTTTATCTTTTTAAAAGTTTACCTCTTAATTTTGCTCTTTTCCCCTCTTATTAACAGCGCCTTTTCTCTAAGCGAACTCTCAGAACTATACCAATCCCCTCAAGGCTTAGGGATGGGGAATGCGCTAACGGCCGACGCATCTGGTTATCAATCGATCTATTATAATCCTGCAGGAGTCGCCACTCAATTAAAACGAAAGTGGGAGGTGAATCTCATCGATCTCCAAGGGGGATTAGGATTAGATACTGTGAGTCGAATTTGGAAAAATCAAAGTTTTGGGCCCTACCGTCTTTTTGGAGAGTTAAAACAAAATCCAGGAAATTATTATTTTGTAAATGCAGCCTCTCTTCCCTCGTTAACTATGAGGGGTTTGAGTATCTCTTTGTTAGGCAGTTATCAGTTTGCTGGCCAATCGGATGGCACGTCACTCGATGCGGATTTACGTCAAGACACGGGAATCGCTTTTGCTTTTGGCAGATCTCTAGCAGGAAATATTTTAAAGGTTGGAGTCACCGGAAAGGCCTTATTAAGAAATCAGATGAAAGGTGTTTTCACTCACGATTCGCTGGCTGCACTCAATGACTCTAGCTTTCCAACCCTATTTAAAGAGGGCTGGGGAATCGGCTTTGATTTGGGAATGCTCGTGACCTTACCAGAAAAGTATCTACCCACTCTTGGATTTGTCTGGAAAGATATATTCGGCACCTATTTTCACCGTTCCCATATTTTAAACTCAAGCTCTACCGGTGTTCCAGATCCTATTTCCCAAAGTTTTAATATCGCTCTCTCTGTTCACCCTATTCTTTCACCTAAACTTAAATCAACTATTTCAGTTGAGTATAAACATCTGGAATTGGGGCAACTCACCCTAAGAAAACATCTCCATTTAGGACTTCAAATTGAACATATCAAAGAGCTCTACTTTTGGGCTGGGCTTTACCAAATGTACCTTACGGGTGGAGTGGGTTATCGAGTCAAGGGTGGAAACTTAGAGATCACCAGCTACGCAGTTGATGTGGGAGAAGGCAACGAACGGAAAGAAAATCGTCGATTTACTTTCCGTTATACGGTCAGTTTTTAATTTATGAATAAAAGTATTTTAATTATAATTTTATTTTGTAATTCACTATTGATCTCTCCATTATTTGGAGGACTACTACAAAACACCTTTGAAGGGGTCCGTCCCATGGGAATGGGCAATGCTTTTATCGCTCTTTCCGATGATGCCAATGCCGTTTGGTATAATCCTGCGGGCCTGGCCGATATTGAAGGTGTTCACGTCAATGTATTTAATTTTATTTTAGGAGTTGATTCTAAGGACACACTGGATCGGATTGGAAATGCTATTTTCAAGGGAGACTCTGACCATCTTATTGGCGAGGGGAAAAAATTTGTTCGTTTTAATTTCATGCCCAATATCGTGATACCTCACTTTGGAATTAGTATTTTTAGTCAAACCAAAGGAAATTTTGATACCTCAGATTTAACCAACCAAGGTTTGGATGTTCACGCTCATCACGATCAAGGAGCTATTGCGGGAGGCGCCATCTCGCTTAGCGACTATTTTTCCGTAGGCGCCTCATTGCGAGCCTTTTACCGCGCGGGAATAGATTTAACTTTAACCCCCTCAGAAATTATCGCTCAATACGGCGCTAATGCCGCTAATCTTATGGATGATATCTATACCGAACTATCCAGCCGAGCAGGCCATGGTTATGCCTTTGGTCTTAATGCTGGAATCAAACTTAAAATACCCCTGCCCACAAAAAACAGGTTTAGTCCGTACTTTTATTTAGCGGCTACCGCTGAGGATATTGGTAATACCACCTTCAGAGCCATAGGTTCTCAACTTCCACCCACATCGATAAAACAAAGTTTTAATTTTGGCGGAGCTATAGTTTATCCCTTTGCAAAAAACTGGAAATGGAATCTCACCACCGATATCAAACATGCTTTAGAGCCTACAGACTTTATTAGACAGTTTCACCTGGGAACAGAGCTACGCCACAGCATTTTTGGAATCAGAGCAGGAGCCAATCAAGGATATCTTACCTATGGATTTAGTTTTGAATTTCCTCCTCACACCAAAGTTCACTTTTCCAGTTATGGAGTGGAGCTAGGAAATAGGAGATGGGAAAAGGAACAAAGAACCTATCTATTGCAGCTGAATATCGGATTTAATCCTATCTAAATTCTATCGTGTTTCACGCGACAGAATTTATCTAAATAAAACAAAATCCAGATAATGGCCCTAGGGTTCAAGAGAACACAAACATTTTAAGGTAATCACCTTCGGGAAATCCCACCGGGTGATCATCTTCAGAGGGCAGAGATTTCATCTTAGGAAGAGTAGAACTTATAGATTTTTTAGCCACTTCGGTAAATTTAGTGCGACTAATTCGAGAGGTACAACAACATACAATCATCATGCCTTTAGGTTTTAAGTGGGGCAGCACTCGCCTGTAAATCTTGGCATAGGCTTTCAAAGCGACCGGCACCTGTTTAGCATCACTCGCCATCGATGGAGGATCTACAATAATGACATCAAACTTTTCAAAGGGAGGTAGACTTTCCACCCAACTAAAAATATCGGCAGCGACGTACCGATATTTTTTTTTATCTAAAGAGTGATGGGTTTCTGAGAACTTCAAGGCGCCTTTTGAAATGTCTACATTCCAAATCTCACTAGCTCCCGCAACCTCCGCCGCTAAACCTAAGGTTCCAGTATAGGAAAATAGATTTAAAACTCGTTTTCCTTTTAGATTTTGGAGCGCTAAAAATTTTCTTAACCCTCTTAAATCTAAAAAGGTTCCACTTTTTTGTCCTTCGCCGATATCTACGGCGACCTTTAATTTCCCCTCTCGCATCCACTGCAC
>JABMMY010000094.1 GCA_013205415.1 Deltaproteobacteria bacterium | reverse complement strand
GATCTGTGATTTTCTTCGTGGGGTTTATCATTATTCATTTCTTCAGGCCGGCAATGATAACAAATTAGAGGTTTACTCAGAGTTTATGATTCATCAAACTCAGCCCAAAAGTAGAACCTATTTAGTCAACTCGCCTGTGGTAATTCAAAATGGCGTTCCTGTAGGTTTTTAAATTATTTTTTTAATCTCTTCTGGGTAGGACATCTGCGATCCTTAAAACATTTTCTGGGATCTCTATTCTGGAGATATTAATATTTGCAGTTTTTGCCCAGTCCTGAAGATTTCTAGCGCACACAGCTCTTACCGAGGTTATCAGTTGATCATTTAATGAACACGCACTATAAAATTTCAAAGCGTCCATAATCAGGGTGCTATTATTTTTAATTTTATCGGCGATATCGCCGAAAATTTCACTGCTTTCTATGACCTCTGTGGGGACATGGTGGAAGTCACCATTTTTTGAGATCTTAACCTTTTCAATTGATGGAAGTCTTAGATAGGCCGTTTCTAAATAGGTTCTAAAGCTTTTTGCCTGCTCTAGTTTTGCTGTGATATCGGGAGTCACATCCGATCTCTTTTTAACTTTAGAGACCCCCATTAATTCTGGAATGACTGAGTTGGGGTACTTCAAAGGGGATTCTTGTGTGGCCGCTTTTGCATCAGCTCGGGGCCTACTCAAAGAATACACCGCGACTAAAAGCACCACCAGACCCAATAAAAACAAACCTATTTTTTTCATTTTACAAACTCGGGTGAAGAATTCCGTTTTACAGCATTGGGAAGCAGGCGACTGGCTGCATCTGCTGCAGAAATTTGAATTGCGGAAAGCTCCGTTTCTGAGCAGGCAATACAATTTCGATAAAAATGTTTTAGCAGCATGGCCTCTAAATTATAGGGACCATTGGTATTAGATTCACAAGCATAGCGATCCTGAAATTCACCCGAGGGACACTTCGTATGGGGAAATCCGGCGTTATCGCCATTGCCATCACTATGTCTAGATTCATGAAATAGGGTACCAAGTCGTAATAATCGACTGGCTAGAGAATCTGCTCCAAAGCCACTCGTTCTTGAATTGCTAAAAAGCCCCTCACCAATTTTTATGACCCCCACGCGTGGCGTATTTACCGTCAGCTCTTCGCTACCAATCTTAAGGGCGTAAAGCGTATTTGCCTGTTTACCAGCGCGATAAACGGCGCTTCCAGAATTGCTCATTACGGTAACGATTCGACTCGCGTCAAAACCTGAAGCGGTAAAGAGAAAAGGGGAGTAACGAAAGTTATCAGCAAGAGTTAAGGTTTGTGAATCGGTTTCAAAGGTTTCCCCAACGATGTATCTCACCCGTCGTCTCAAAAACACAGACAGATCGCCTCCGGTAATTTGGGGGAGATCAATGCGATCTAGATCATCACGAGTCACATTCTGAAGGGTTAACCCGCCGACCAATTCAAAGTCGCGTTCGAGAAGACTTTGGTATTCATTAGAAACGCTGGAATCATATACGATTCCAGATGGACTAGATTTTTTGAAAAGCCCACAGGAGCTTAACAATAAAACAGCAATAAAAAGTAATGCAAAACGTTTCATCATAAATCTATTTGGACGAGTTTAATTAACAGGGTACTCACAAAACCCAAGCGTCTCCGAGCGAGCAAAATGCAAGGTTAAGGCCATGGGTTAAGTAGAGCCAACCTATCGAAGTTACAGCTGTGTTATTTTGGTATTCGCTCACTTGCTATACAGTAGGTGACAAAAAGGGGCGCGCTAAAAACTGGATCTCCTTCTGTAGAAAAGCTAGATTTCAGTAGTGAAATGGCTGGCGTGCATTAGACCTCTTTCAGGACCTAAAGCATTGTCTCTGTGCTTTGTCCTCTCGTTCCTCGCTCTGGCCAAGCCTCTGGCAAAATCTTAATGCTTTAGGTCATGAAAGAGGTCTATTTGCTTATGCGATCGATTCCCACGCAAAAAGAGTGATTTGTTTATCTTTATAGTGTTGGTACATGGGCCCGTAACCCAACAACTTGACCTTGGGCAATTTATTTCGCAAGGCACTTAATATCAAGAGTTCTGGTTTCTTAACATTTTCTTCAGAAAATATCTTAATCGCTGAGTAATCATTTTTTTGTTTTATCAATAGATGCACCCAAGAGCCTTTGGGAGTCCTGTAATAACTTAATTCCGAATGGAGTTCTCCTCGGTAACTGATTCTGCATAGCAGTTCATTCAACAAGACCGTGTGTAACTGCCGTTCAAAAGAAGCACCGAAAAAGCTCGCAAATGCGACATCAAGTAGAAAATAAATGGGTTTTCCAGTTCCTAAAGTAGAGGGGTTCAATTTATTAATGACAAATAAAGTAGAGAGAGCCTGTAAGTACGAATGGATCACTCGCAGGTCTTTTTTACAGCTCTTAGCGATGGCTCCTGCTGTAGGCTCTGGAAGAATTGCTATCTGTTCAAGTATTGTGTATGCGAGCTCGGAATTAAATTTAAGTTTTGGAATCAAAGATAGATCTCTCTGTACTGTTAGGTCGAGCCAGTCTTTCATTAGAGATTCACGCTCACCTTGGCCCCGTACAGAAAAAATTCCTGGCATTCCCCCAAATCGTAGATATTTAAGTAAATCCACATTTTTTATTCTGGCATTTCTGTGAAAGGGTTCTAAAAAAGCAGTTTTATTTGGGGGTATTTCTAGGGTTTCAGAAAGTGACATCGGAAAGATGCGAACTCGGGACATTCGACCCGTGAGTGATTCCCTAATGAGCAACATTTTGGAAAATTCAGTTGAACCCAGTAAAAGGAATCTTCCTGGCCGCCGATCTTGGTCTACACTAAACTTCACTGCATCAAAAATATCTGGGACTTTTTGAGCTTCATCGATCGCGAAAGGGTGGGCATGAGCATTTTGAGCCAGAAAAGTCTGTGGATTAGTGCTGGCAAAATTTCGGGCCGCCTTTTCATCAAAGCTAGTATATTCAATCTTGGGAAGCTCTTTTTTTAAGAGTTCTCGAACGAGAAAACTTTTTCCCGTTTGGCGGGCCCCCTGGATTGTTACTACAGGGGAGAATTTAAGTTTTTTATTTAATATATTAGACACCTCCCGAGTTCTTTTGTGAGACATACTAAAATTAAAACATGCCATTTTCATGCGGTCAATGTATTAAACTGGCATGGTATATATACCTTCGCTTCAGGCAAGTAGAGTAAGAAATGGGGGCTTTTTTCGGGCTTATGCCCTTGATGAAAGGTGTGCGGGGAAAACAGAAAACACCGGATGGAGTCCAGGCGATAGATAGAATCCATATATTTAAAACAAAAATCTGCCTTGAGTTTTATAGAGGGAATGTTTTTATAGGCCTCAAAAGCCGCAGATCTCTCAGCGGGGTCGGGTAGGTAGTTGTCGACTAATAAAAGATAGGTTTCTACATGGAGCATTTCATCGAAGAGTTGCTTTCCAAAAAACATACGATATGAGGTCTATTGATGTG
>JABMMY010000093.1 GCA_013205415.1 Deltaproteobacteria bacterium | reverse complement strand
TCACAAATAAAAAAGGTGAGGGTTCCAGTCACCGCAGCTAATAACAGCAATCGTTGCTGTATTTTGACGAGATAAAAATTCTGCACATAGAGAAGTTGAGAACGATCCCAGAGTCGCCACAAACTAAAAATAAGAACAAAAAGAACCACCACATCTACCTGCCTACTAAAACGGCAGAGCAATGATTTTGTTTTACAGAAAAAGAGGGCGGTAAAACAACAAAGCGCCATGGTAAATAAAACAACCCATTCCATTCGATAGTTGCCGAGCGACTTCGTTAGGGCCCCCGCTATTATTGCGTAGAAAAAAACACCGCTCCAACCGTCTGCACAATAGTGAAACGCGGGGAGTGTTAGATTTCGTCTCACCACTCTTAAAAAATTTATCATAGGAGACAAGTTATGAAGGGGCTTCAGACTCCACGTTCGTCGGTTCCCCAAATCTCTTTGTGTTGTTGCGTTTGAAATGTGACAGGAGCTTTCGCATTTAGAATCCAGCCTGCTAACTCTGCAGATTTTACCAATCCAAAAGCAGGGGAATATAAAACGGTACACCGGTCATATAGGAGATGCTTTTGGCAAATGCTTTGTGCCCAATCAAAATCTAATTTTGAAGCTACGACAAACTTAAATTGATCGTGCTTCTGCACAAGCTCAAAATTATCCCAGGCCATTTTATCGGATTCACCACTATCAGGGCATTTGACGTCGATAACTTTGATAACCTCAACAGGCACCTCTTTAATAGATAAACTCCCATTGGTTTCTAGAGACACGATATACTCGGCCTGTAATAAAGCTTTGATCAAGGAAATGGTTCCACGTTGGCTTAATGGCTCACCACCCGTGACACAGGCATACTTCGTTTCAAAGGGTTTTATTTTTTCTAGAATTTCTGGAAGAGTCATTAACGACCCCTCCCAATAGGCATACTTAGTATCGCACCAGGTGCACCGAAGATTACAATATGAGGTCCGAATAAATGCCGTGGGTTTTCCTGCGAGTAAACTTTCACCCTGAATACTGTGGAAAATCTCGTTAATTTTTATTTTTAGTTCATCCATTAAAATTACTATGTAATTTGTTGTCGAACTAAGGCGCGCTCTAATTTCAATTGTTGTTTTTTGAAATCGCTTTCACTAAGCACACCGAGTAATGCCTGCTCTGCCTTTTTTTGTGCCGCCTCAGCTCGCTTTTTATCGATAGTCGTAGATTCCTCTACCGTATCTGCTAACACCAAAACTTTATTATTTCTGATCTCTGCAAAACCATAACTGATAGAAAACTTTCGCTCACGACCGTCCTGAACAAGCGTCAAGGGTCCGGCCTTTAATAACGTTAAAAGCTCGGTATGCCCCTCTAAAACCTGTAACTCACCTTTGACTCCAGGCAACTTCACACTTTCAGCAGAGGCCGAATCTAGAAGTTTTTTGGTTGGCGTTACAATGTCGATTTTAAGCATCTATTACTTTCCTTGAAGCTGCACAGCCTTTGCCATCGCCTCTTCAATCGTTCCTACCATGTAAAAGGCCTGCTCTGGTAAGCTGTCATGCTTTCCATCGATAATCTCTTTAAAGCCCTTAACGGTGTCCTTCACCTCAACATATTTACCTGGATTTCCGGTAAACTGTTCGGCTACAAAAAAGGGCTGAGATAGGAATCGCTCAAGTTTTCTGGCTCGAGTTACCGTAATTTTATCCTCTTCAGACAGCTCATCCATTCCTAAGATCGCAATAATATCTTGCAGGTCTTTGTATCGCTGTAAAATTCTTTGGACTTCACGAGCGACCTCATAATGCTCTTCACCCACAATATCGGGAGAGAGCAGACGCGAAGTCGACGCCAAAGGATCTACCGCTGGATAGATCCCTTTTTCAGCAATCGGTCGAGATAAGTTGGTCGTCGCATCTAAATGGGCAAAGGCTGTGGCCGGAGCAGGATCTGTATAATCATCGGCAGGTACATAAATTGCCTGTACCGAGGTGATAGATCCTTTTTTAGTGGTCGTAATTCGTTCTTGAAGTTCGCCCATCTCCGTCGCTAAAGTAGGTTGATATCCTACGGCCGATGGGATTCGTCCCAATAACGCCGACACCTCAGATCCCGCTTGAGTAAATCTAAAAATATTATCTACGAATAAAAGAACATCCTGGCCCTCTTCATCACGATAATATTCCGCAGCAGAAAGTGCAGATAGTGCCACTCTAAGACGAGCTCCTGGGGGCTCATTCATCTGACCATACACAAGACAGGTCTTGTCGATAACGCCAGACTCCTTCATCTCCATCCAAAGATCATTTCCTTCACGAGTTCTTTCACCCACACCCGCAAACACCGAGAGTCCACCATGCTGTTGAGCAATATTATTGATAAGCTCCATGATAATTACGGTTTTCCCCACACCCGCACCACCAAACAGTCCAACCTTTCCGCCCTTGGCATAGGGGGCCAAAAGATCGACCACCTTAATTCCGGTAACTAATATTTGTACCGATGTACTTTGGTCTTCAAAGGCAGGGGGTTTTCTGTGAATCGAATAATATTTTTTTGCATTCACTGGACCCATTTCGTCTACAGGCTCTCCAATGACATTTAAGATTCTACCTAAGGCCTCTCGCCCTACCGGCATTTGAATTGAGGCTCCGGTATCACGAACCTTCATCCCTCTGGTTAAACCATCGGTTCCATCCATTGCAATACAACGAACGACTCCGTCACCAAGATGCTGGGCCACTTCAAGAGTGAGATTATCCGCCTCTTTACCTAAGCTCGGATTATTAAGCTTTAAAGCATTATAGATTGGGGGAAGGTGGCCCGGAACAAAAGCTACGTCTACCGCAGGTCCCACCACTTGTGTAATTTTTCCAAAGTTTTCAATCGACGCCATTGTCTGTTTCTCCTTAAAACTAAAAAATATTTCGTCTAGGTCATGGCCTCTACGCCACCGACGATCTCCATTAACTCTTTTGTAATCGCTGCTTGTCGTGCTTTGTTATAGAGCAAAGTGAGATGATCGATCATCTCCGAGGCATTTTTTGTCGCGCTTTCCATAGCCGACATTCGCGCGCCATGCTCACTTGCTACCGATTCCAAAACACATCTAAAAAACTGCATATAAAAATGCTTGGGAACAATTTCATTTAAAATTTCTGTTTTTGAGGGTTCAAAAATATAACTTTTAAGTCGCAGATCCTCTCCAGCCTTTAAAATTCCCACTACCCCTTCGGGGGCCTCGGTGGAAATAGGAATGAGTCTCTCTGTAGTTATATTTTGCTGAATCGCAGATTTGAATTCGTTGTAGACCAAATAAATGGCGTCGAACTCCTCTTTTTGATAGGCCTCTAAAATTTCATGCGCGATAGCAGAGGCCTTTGCGTAGGTTACCTTTCCTAACAGTCCTTCGTGACAGGTAGAAATAGGATGTCGTTTTTTAAAAAAGTCCTGCGCTTTTTTGCCAATCACGTCGAGAGTCACCTCCACGCCCGCAGCCTGCTTTACCTTTATAAATTTCAGCGCCTCTTTAAATACATTGGCATTAAAAGATCCACAAAGACCTCTGTCACCTGCCACCACAATTAATCGAACCCTTTTTTCTTCGCGCGATACTAAAAGAGGATGCTGAATTCCCTCTTGCTGAAAAAGTGAAAGAAGAATGGAATAAATACGATAAGCAAAAGGCCGTGTGTTTAAAATTGCCTCTTGGGATCGGCGTAGCTTAGCAGCCGCTACCATTTTCATAGCACGCGTGATCTGCCGTGTGTTTTGAACGGAACTAATTCGTTTTCGTATTTCCTTGCGATCTGCCATTAGCTTTTCTCTCTACGCGAAAGTTGTCCCAAACTCTTCTAAAGCCTTCGTCAAACTAGTTTTCACCTGGTCATCAATGGCTTTTTTAGTTTTAATCTCTTCAAATAATGTGGGATATTTTTGATCGATAAACTCAAACAATCCTTTTTCGTAAGAACCCACACGGTCCACCGGAATTTTATCTAAGAATCCAAAGGTACCCGCATAAATAATTACCACCTGTTTTTCCATCGACAGGGGAACGTACTGTCCCTGTTTTAGGATGGTGACCATTCGCTCTCCTCGGGCCAATTGATCCTGGGTGGCCTTATCTAAATCGGACCCAAACTGAGCAAATGCTGCCATCGCTCGATACTGAGCCAAGGTCAGACGTAAATTACCTGCAATAGATTTCATCGCCTTTGTTTGAGCACTTCCACCCACACGAGACACAGAAAGTCCCACGTTAATGGCAGGACGAATTCCAGAATAAAAAAGATCGGTATCTAAAAATATCTGCCCATCGGTAATCGAAATTACGTTGGTAGGAATGTAGGCCGATACGTCACCTGCCTGAGTTTCAATAATAGGAAGTGCTGTTAAACTTCCGCCACCCTCTTTGTCACTCAATTTCGCAGCCCGTTCCAATAAACGACTGTGAATATAAAAGACATCTCCAGGATAGGCCTCTCTACCCGGCGGACGTCTTAGTAATAAAGATAGCTGTCGATAGGCCGCCGCCTGTTTAGTTAAGTCGTCATAAACAATAAGAGCATGCTTTCCATTATCACGGAACCACTCTCCCATAGTCACACCCGCATAGGGCGCAATGTATTGGAGCGGAGCTGCGGCACTGGCCGTTTCTGAAACCACAATAGTGTATTCCATGGCACCCGCGGAACGAAGCTTGTCTACTACCTGCGCGACGGTAGAATTTTTCTGTCCAATGGCCACGTAAATGCAAAATACCCCCTGGCCCTTTTGGTGGATAATAGTATCCAGCGCAATCGCAGTCTTTCCAGTTTGGCGATCGCCAATGATAAGTTCTCTCTGGCCACGACCAATAGGAACCATCGCATCGATCGCTTTAATTCCAGTTTGTAACGGCTCTCGCACCGATTGGCGCTTTACGATTCCCGGAGCCTTAATTTCTATATTTCTAAATTCCTTCGATTCAATAGCGCCCATACCATCAATCGGCTGTCCTAAAGCATTGACGACTCGACCGACCAAAGCCTCTCCCACAGGAACCTGAAGAATTTTTCCGGTTCGCTTAACTACGTCACCCTCTTTGACCCCAACAACCTCTCCAAAAACTGCAACTCCGACACTTTCCTCGTCAAGATTTAAAACAACACCAAAAAGTCCACCGGGAAACTCAACCATTTCACCTGCCATGGCTCCTTGAAGACCATAGATTCGGGCCACACCATCTCCCACATTGAGAACGGTTCCCGTTTCAGCAACTTGAACCTCTTTATCAAAGTCTTCAATGCGGTTTCTAATGATGTCACTGATTTCATCGGCACGAATTTGCTGCATATTTTCTCCAATTAACCCGAAATTAAACTATCTTCAAAACTATTTAACCATCCTACTAAGGAGCCATCGTAAGTGCGGCCTCCAGCAGTTGCTTTCAGTCCCCCAATTAAAGAGGGAACTACGATGTAAGTAGCCTCTACCTTTTTCCCTAATAGTGTCTGAAATTTTTCTTCAATTTTTTTCTTTTCATCTGCTTCAAGTGTCGTGGCCGTTTCTACAATTAGCGGCATGACATTAGTAGACTCTAAAAGAATTAGCTGTAGTCTCTCTGCAACAGAAGAAAGGAAACCCAGTCGTTTCGCAGAGGACAAAACCATAAAAACTCGCTTAGCAGTTTCTGAAAAAGATTTTTTTAAAAATAGGTCCTTCAAAATAGCATGGCGATCTTCTGTAGAATAAATATCCCCTGTTAATACCAAGGATAGTTCCGAGTGAGTGCTTACGATTTGTGCAAACTCTTTTAATTCTGCAATTAAGGATCGAAGAGTCGCTCCATCGTTCACATAATCAAAAATCGCCTTAGCGTAACGATATGAAACTTTATCTTGTGCCATGACCTACCAACTCCACAAATTCCGATACCAGCTTATGCTTATCCTGCGCGGGTAGGTGTTCTCCTAAATAAAGCTCAGCAAGCTCAACACTTCTTTCAATGGCCTCTCGTTGTAAGGCTTTTTTTGCTTTGACCGTTTCACCCACACTCATCAAATCTGCCTCTTTTTTCATTCGATCAGACTCCTGCTTTGCCTCTAGGATAGCCTTTTCTTTGAATTTTTTTAGACTCTCTACCGCATCGATATGGTTTTGTTTCGCATGAGTTTGGGCCAAATTCCAATGACTCTCCCATTTTGCGAGCGCCGCATTTGCTTCAAGAGAAAGTTTTTCTGCTTCGCCGATCTGTTTTTTCACAGATTCGGATCGGGCTAATAAAAATTGTCCAAACGGTTTTCTACTAAAATAAACCAAAACAAACAGTACTACACTGAAATTTAAGAGGCTCGCAATGACTGTACTTGTTTCCATCTCTACCCTTGTACTACCGGTCGATTATTTAAGTTTTTTTTTAAATCACTATCTATGCCTGCAATACTCACCGTTTTTCCCACTAATTTACTAGCAATTCTGCTAGCAAAATCTGAAATTAACGGGGAGAGATCTGCGCGAGCCTTTTCGACATCTGTATTAATCTGTTTTCTAAGACCGTTTAATTTTTCACCCACGTCATCACGCGCGGCTTGAGTGATACGATGTTCCTCTTCAGAAATTTTCTTTCGTTCCTCATCCATCCATAACGAGGTCGTGCGATGCTCTGCCTTAATAAAATTTTCGTAATCTGCTTTTAGTTTCTCCGCCTTTAGTTTTGCTTTTTCAGCGGCATCTTTAAGTCCGCGGGTTTTTTGTTCTCGAATGTGGATTAATTCTAGGAGGGGTTTGAAAACCAATAGGTTCATGACAAATAAACTAGATAGAAATAGGGCTAGCTGAATCGAAAACTCGATTGCAAACTGCTGATTTAATACAAGCCCTTCCATTATCTGCATGGCGTTCCTCTTAGCCTCTTTTTTCAGTTCAAAACTGGCACCCTGTACACAGTTTAGCTGCTTTTATTTACAGCCGAGGAATGGGCGTGTCAAGGAAGGGGATCGGCTTTTTAGCCAGTGTTTCAGAGGTCTTAGTCGTCAGTTTACCTTTGTTTGGCGGGGTAGACCGGGAAGAGGGCCTAGCATTTTTGTTTTTCCATCAAAGACAGCCCCCTCCTCAATTTGGAGTATGGCAGTCTGAATAGTGCCACGAACTACGGCGGGAGCCTGTATCTCGACTCGCTGCGTTGCGTAGACATCACCTGAAAAATGGCCTGAAATAATAACAACATCGGCCTCTACCTGGCCCGTAACCTGTGCTTCATCTCCAATAATTAAGATATCGGGCGTAAAGATCTCCCCTTTAAAACTGCCATCGATGCGGGCAGTTCCTTCAAACTGTAAGCGACCTTCTAAGTGACAGCCCTTTTGGAGCACCACCGTTATTTCATGACCTCCAGAGGGAAGGTCAAATGGATCCGTTCTGCGTTGAAACATTTTCCCCTTTTAGCTGATCAGCAAGGCGCATTAAATCTTCGCGCGTTGAATAGGTAATTTGAATTAATCCCTGTTTTTCAGAGCCCACAATTTTCACCATGGTTCCAAAAATTCTCTTGAGATCCTCCTCTAGAGCTCTTACATGAATATTTTCTGGCGTCGGTGTGGTGGTATCCTTATTTTTGTCACGAAGATATTCGTTAACTTTGCGTTCTGTTTCACGAACAGATAGTTTTTTCTTTACTATCATTTCACGAACGGCCATTTGGTCATCGGCCGATTCTAAAGATAACAATGCTCTAGCATGACCCATCGTTATATTACCCGCCGTGATGTCTTCGCGAATCACCGCTGGTAATCTTAGTAACCGCAACATATTGGCAATAGTCGCTCTATTTTTTCCGACACGCGTTGCAATATCTTCTTGAGACAATTGAAATTCATCCATCAATTGTTGATAGGCAATGGCCTCTTCAATACAGTTTAAATCTTCTCGTTGAATATTTTCAATGATCGCCATTTCTAATGAGGTTTGGTCCCCATCGATCTCCTTCACTACTACCGGAACCTGTTTCAGACCTGCACGCTGAGCCGCTCGCCAACGACGCTCTCCGGCGATCAATTCATATCGCCCATCTTTTTGTCTAACAATTAAGGGTTGGATCACTCCATGAACCTTAACCGATTCTACAAGCTCATCGAGAGCCTCTTTTTTAAAAATTTTTCTGGGTTGATAGGTATTAGGAACGATCTTCTCGATGTCGCAATAGAAGAAATCTTTCTTATATTGGGAGCCTGGCAATGTTCCTTCAGGGCCCTGGGCCTCGGGAATTAAAGAGGCCAAGCCTCTTCCTAGTGGTTTTTTTCTGTCAAGATCAAGAGTTGCCATGTTCGATACCTTTCTGTTCGGTCAGTCTAATTTCATTTAAAATTTCTACTGGAATCTCTAAAATATCTTCAGTCATTGATGGCTCAGTCTCAACCTTTAGCTGGGGTTTTGTCTCCCCGATTTTTTCAGGCCCCTCTAATCGCCTTATTACCTCTTGAGCCAAGCTTAAATAACTCTGAGATCCTGTAGAGCTAATGTCATAGAGCAACACAGGCTTTCCATGACTAGGACTCTCGCTCAACTTTACATTTCTTGGAATCACCGTATCAAATACAGTACTCTTGAAGTGACTCTTCACCTCGGTTACGACCTGTCTTGAAAGATTATTTCTAGAATCAAACATCGTTAATAAAATTCCCAACTGCTGCAAATCTTTGTTTAATCCTTTTCGAATAAGCTCTGCCGTATGTAAAAACTGTCCCAATCCTTCCATCGCATAATACTCGCACTGAAGTGGAATTAAATAGTAGTTGGCGGCCGTTAAGGCATTAAGTGTTAAAAGACCTAATGAGGGTGGGCAGTCGATAAAAATATAATCGAACTTCATCCCTTCAGATTTTATTAACTCTTCAAATGCATTTTTTAATCTCGTTTCTCGTGCAATAGCCTGCACCAATTCAATCTCTGCACCACTCAAATTATTATCGGAGGGACAAACCTTTAAAAACTCAAGGTCTGTGGGATAGATAGTCTCTCTCATTGGCAAATCGTCGATTAGAACGTGATAAATATTTTTATCAATGAACAATCCTTTTTGAATACCTAATCCACTCGATGCATTTCCCTGCGGATCAAGATCCACTAATAAAACTTTTTTCTCTGCAACAGCGATCGAAGCCGCAAGATTGACTGCTGTCGTGGTTTTTCCGACTCCACCCTTTTGATTCGCAATTGCTATGATGTTTGCCATAATTTTGTACGGACCTAGTTAGAATATGTGTTTGATATTTTTATCATATTAATTTTAGATCTTCAAAATTTTTTATTAATAATAAATATTTACCGCTATTTCTTCATAGACAAAATAACTTTTTTTTCAGTGCCCTGTATCGGATTTTTGTGCCGCGGTGCACACCAGAAATAGGTTTCCGGAGTTCCCATTCTCTTTTTTATTTTGACGGCTCACCGATCTCACTTTGATAGGAGAAAATTTATTTTAAAAATAGAAATCTGGGGGGTGTTCCACGTGGAACAAAATTGAGTCTATTTTGTTCCACGTGGAACATAGTCAAAACTCTCAACTCTTCTAGCGCCGCAATCCATGGGAAGTTCATAATAGAGCTCTCCTGTTTTCTCAAACCCTTTTCCACAAACTATGGCGTCGCTGCTTCCGCCCACATTTAAAATGAGCGTACTAGATTCTGTCATGCGAGCACCCATGAATTTAAATAGTTCTGCAGGAGGAAGAACTGCTCTAGCCAAAAACAGGCCCGTTTGTCTCTCCACAGGGAAGTCTCCGCCCAATCTAATATTCTCTAAATTTAGTGTGGTGAGTACTACCTGCAGAAAGCCCTGCTTCTTTAGCATTCGCTCATAAATATTTACCTCTGCATTAGGATAACGAATGGCTGTGATCACACCCGGAAATCCAGCGCCCGTACCCAGATCAAATATGGGGCGATTCTTTCTTTTTGATTCGGCAAAATCGGAAATAAAAATACTATCTAGGTAATGGGAGGCAAAGGATTTTTCGATACTTTTTCGAGAGACCAGAGACATGTTCTCGTTCCAGCTTTTCAAGAGAGCAAAATGTGCTTCATAGAGGCCAATCTCTCTTTCTGAGGTCTTGGGCAAATTTGGAAATTTATCTGTGAAATTTTTAAAGTGTTCGCTTATCATAATGTTTTGTGAAGAAGATCCGTTTTTTGTCGAATATGAAAGGAGAGGGCTGAAAGAGCTGCTGGGGTCACTCCAGAAATATTGGCGGCATCGGCTAGTGTGGCAGGCCTAAACTTTTCTAGTTTCTCTCTTGTTTCGATCGATAGTCCTGAGACGGTACTGTATTTCAAAATAGAGGGAATGATCATTGTTTTAAGTTTCTTTAGTCGTTCGATCTCCAGTTTTTGCATGGCCACATAACCTTCATATTTCACCTCTATTTCTATGGTCTCTGCTGTCTGTCGATCAAGGATTGCAGGAGCTGTAATATCGGAGACTGCCAAGACCTCTATTAATGATAGTTCGGGTCGTTTAATCAGGGAGTCTAGATTTTGTCCCTGCACCATTGGGGAGAGTCCTTTGCTTGCCAGAAGAGCCTGTACCTTTTCGGTGGGTTTTAGAAATGTCTTTTTAAGAAATATTTGGGTGGCCTTAATAATCTGAATTCGTTCCTCTAGCTGCTGTTTCTGAGTGTCGCTGAGAAGTCCTAAAGCCAGCGCATATTGGCTCAGACGTTGGTCTGCATTGTCCTCTCTTAATGACAGTCGATATTCTGCTCTCGAGGTAAACATTCGATAGGGCTCATTGATTCCAAGGGATGTCAGGTCATCTATCATCACTCCAATATACGATTCGGTTCTAGATAGCGTGAATGGATCACGTCCCTGGGATAATAGAGCCGCATTTATTCCCGCAATTAACCCCTGAGCGGCGGCCTCCTCATAGCCGGAGGTTCCATTTACCTGCCCCCCAAGAAATAGACCGTTGACCTCATGCGATTCTAAGGTGGCCTTTAATTGTTTTGGGTCGATACAATCATACTCAACAGCATAACCATATCTAGCTATCTTTACCTTGTCACATCCGGGAATCGCTCTAATAAAGGTATCCTGAACATCTGCTGGCAGACTTGTAGAGATGCCATTGGGGTAGATCCAATTAGAATCTAGGGCCTCAGGTTCAAAAAATAGTTGGTGTCTATTTTTTTCTGGAAACTTTACCACCTTGTCTTCGATAGAGGGACAATACCTTGGACCCACGCCCTTGATCTCTCCGCTATATAAAGGTGACCGATGCAGATTATCTCTTATCGCCTGGTGAGTTTTTTCATTCGTAAAGGTAAGAAAACAGGATATCTGGGGGAGGGCGATTGAACTATCCCAGAAACTAAACTTATGCGGCGGTTGGTCCCCCTGTTGCTCCTCCATTTGAGAAAAATCGATAGACTCAGAAAGTAGTCTAGCTGGTGTTCCCGTCTTCAACCGTAATAGTTTAAATCCCAGATCCCTGAGGTGATCGGAAAGACCCAAAGACGGGGCCTCTCCAAATCGCCCGCCCTCCGACCTTTCAAGTCCAGTATGCATTACGGCCTTCATAAAGGTACCCGCAGTAATAACCACGGCCTTTGCATAAAGCTCTTCAGACTCCCCACTATGCTTTACCGTTCTAATTCCTTTAATTGTAGAGCCTTCAACCAGCAGAGCCTTCACCTCTCCATGATAGACCTCTAGTCCGGGAGTCTCTTTAATCACCCGTTGCATTCGTAAAGCGTATTGCCTTTTATCGGCCTGACATCGTGAGGATTGAACTGCGCTACCTTTTCTGGTGTTCAATCTTTTAAATTGAATCCCTGTAAAGTCTGCATTTATTCCCATCTCGCCACCTAGGGCATCGATCTCTTTAACCAGTTGGCCTTTGCCAACTCCACCAATGGATGGATTGCATGACATTTCTGCAATCTTTGAGGGATCCATACTTACAAGAAGTGTAGAGCTGCCCATTCTAGCCGAGACAAGAGCCGCCTCACAGCCAGCGTGTCCGCCACCAATCAC
>JABMMY010000092.1 GCA_013205415.1 Deltaproteobacteria bacterium | reverse complement strand
GCTTCATCCCAATACTCAAAAAAAGATCAGTTACAAATTAGTGACATGAATCTCTACTGTCTACGGGTTAAAAACTATTGGAATTGATTACGTGCTTTTTAGTATAAAACTCAACGCCATCAAACTCAAGATAAGTAAAATTCTTAACCCAATCCCCCGTATTCAAATATCGACACTGCCGAGATCCCACCTGAACGGTAAAATCATCGGGAATATGTGTGTGCCCCATAACGACTACATCGTAGCCCTTTGCAAAAAGAACCTTCGCATTATTTCGGTAAGTATCTCTGATTAACTCAAATTTTTCAGGTGAAAGCTTTTGATATCCTCTGCTTGCCTGTGACGTCTTGGCTCCTAGTTGAAAAATCCATTTTCCAGGAATAGGTTTTATTAAAAAGTGCAACCAATGGGTTCTAAGCAGCCATCTTAGAATGCGATAACCTTTTTCTTTTGGATTCCCCAGGTCTCCATGAGCCATGAAAATTCGTTGATTATTCCAGGTTTGTTCAAAAGAATCGGTATAAACCTTAATGCCAATTTCTTCTGTGAAATATTTACCCAATCTGAAATCGTGATTGCCCTCAATATAATGTAATTGGCAACCCTGTCGGATTAGGTCTTTAAAAACGTTAAAAACTGGGGCAAAAGAGGAAATTAAATATTCGGTAGTTCCCGGCCATACATCGAATAGATCTCCCAAAATATAAACATGCTCGAATTGGGGGCCCTTAGTTCGTAAAAATTCTAAAACCTCTAGTGTTTTTTTGCTTTGCGCGTCTTGTAAATGCACATCCGATATAAAAATAGCCTTCATATGCTTATTGTTAACACGAAATTAAAAAGGGGAAAAGCCGCGGTTCGTAGGTACTTACTAATGGAGGGTGGTTCTATTTAAAAAGCAATTGGCTTGGAACTCTTTTTTTCTCTTTTGAATTTGCATTCATATCATCCAAACCTTTCTCCACCTCAAAAAGGGAGGTTAGAGAGGGATCAATGGAAGCCTCTTTCCGAAGTTGTGGGGCCTGTACACCTCGATAAGCGATACGAGCATTTAGATCATTGCTCATCATAAGATAAGCGGTTACCAAAGCTCCCGTGAAAACTGTGATGCTATAAAGATACTGAAGCCTATTTTTCATATACCCCTGAGAACAAATACCGGACGATAAAACCGAAACCCTGCCTAATAGAAGTACAAGACTCGTGCCCACTGAAACCCACACTAAATGACTGATATTTAACGTTTTTACTCTTATCTCTTTTGAATTGGGTGTCTAAGTTAGGCGACATTCACGTGTAGTTTTATGTGCCTCCGTCCCCCTATTTAGCTAAGTGTTGAAATGTTCGGGGGTTTTGGAGGGAAAGTTTTGGGTGATTAAATTTTATTCAGCTGTTAAAAAAAGACATGCGTAAGCGACTACTATCTCCTGCCAAAATTAACCTGGGCCTCTCGATTGTGGGGCGGAGAGACAACGGTTTCCACTCTTTGGAAAGTTTATTCTGGCCCCTTTCGTTTGGAGACCTTTTAGAGGTAGAAAAAGGAACCGGAAGGACTACGCTGAGTTGGAGTCCGGATGCACCCTTCACCACCGATATTCTGCCTACAGAGAACAACAATATTGTGACTACAGTTCTAAGGGCACTCCCTGAATCTGAATCCTCATGGGACGTTCATATTAATAAATCGATTCCCATGGGGGGAGGAATGGGTGGGGGCTCTTCTAATGTGGGCACTTTCTTACGCTACCTTAAAGAAAAAAAAATATTGTCTGTTTTGAATTTGGAATCCTGGGCTAGCCAATATGGTGCTGACATTCCCTTTTTTCTCCATAGCAAGCCCGCTTGGGTAAGTGGAATAGGAGAGGTGATCACTCCGCTCGAATGTACTAATGCAGGCTTAACTCAACTCCACTTTTTATTAATTATTTTTCCTTTTGGTTGTGAAACGCAACTTATCTTTAAAAAATATAAAGAGAGCGGAAAACCATTCTCAAGTTCTCAGAACCCATTTCCGGATAAAACACTTACTATAGAATCTATCCGACACTATTTAAAATCTGCTAAAAATGATCTGGAACCCACCGCCACAACCTTATATCCCACGATTAAAAAGGTCTTAGAAAAACTTCGCGCAGAGCCCTGTCTTTACGCTGGCCTTTCAGGTAGTGGAGCTACCTGTTTCGCTGTTTTTGAATCGGCAGAATCACGGCAAAAAACAGCTCAAGATCTTCATGATTTCTTCCGAACTAATAACTGTAAAAGCATTTCTTCGCAGACATTTGCAACGCGTTGAGTACTACAGCTTAGAGACTTCAGGTAAATCAACCTCGGGAGCGCACCATGGTGATCACAGAGATTAAGGTATTTCCAGTCAATGAAGAAAAACTTAAGGCCTATATAACCATCATCTTTGAAGGTTGTTTTGTCGTAAGGGACCTAAAAATTATATTTGGAAACACCGGTCTTTTTGTGGCGATGCCAAGTAAAAAAAGAAAAGATGGAACCTTTCGAGACATCGCTCATCCGCTAAACAGTGAAATGAGATCTGAAATGGAGAAACTCATTTTAAAGGCCTATGAAGAGGAGCTAAAAAAAATAACCGCTGCCGCTCAAAAAAGTATGGATGTCCTTGCTAATCAAAAACGAAATCTTGACGACGATGATCCCCGCTAAACAATCCTCGCTAAACCACAACCTACTACTCACCAATCAAACTAATTCGTCCTAAAATGTGCTCCGTCATAAAGTGTACCACCTGATTAATACTCATCTTAGAGGTGTCCACTACAATAGCATCATTGGCGCACTTTAAAGGAGCATGTTTTCTGCCCGAGTCCTGTTTATCTCTTTCAATATTGGCCTTTAAAATAGATTGAAGTGAGATCCCCTTTGTCCCCTGTTTTTTCAACTGCTGACCACGCTCGATGTGGC
>JABMMY010000091.1 GCA_013205415.1 Deltaproteobacteria bacterium | reverse complement strand
TCATAGCACTGGGTTTTCAATTGTTCTTTGACGGGACAGGCTGGAGTCGTTAATTCGACGTCAAAAGATACTTTTCCAGACTCGATTTTTAAATTTTTAATAAACCCCAAAGAAACGATATCCCTATTCAGGTCGGGGTCATTAACCTCTCCTAATACTTTAAGTATCGCGGCCTCGGAAACATTAGATTCTTTAGTTTTAAAAAACACACCTGTTTCTAGCCCTCTTTTTCCTAAAAAGAAAGTATCTTCAGATTAAATCAAGATAATGCCTAAAGGTTCCAACCCGCCCCCCATAATAATACACAGCGTTATTCGCTAAGAAACTTCAGCTATTTAAGAGATTAAATAGACTGTAAAATAGTATCTATGAAAATTTCATTACGACTCCTGACCCTTCTACTTTTTTCAACCCTTTTGTCATTGCTACAGGCGATTGAACCCCCGCCGAAAACCGACTGTATTCCATTAATTATTAGGTTAGCCGGAAAATCTACAAAATCGGGAATAGCTCTCGCCAAAAATCCAGCGGCTATTCTTACCGCTGAAGATGGGCTGATAAAACTGGGCCCTATTTATAAACGTTGGAGTCCGGACCTTGAGACCAGTGTTTATTCTACTATGGCAGAGCCCCGTAAGGATGGATCGGTGCCTCTCGTTCCTAAAGATTCTAAGGCCGTTATTATTTTTCTTCATGGCTCTGGGACTATGAAGGCCAGTGGAAAAAACTTTGCTGAAAATATGAATGCCATGCGACCTTCAAAAGTGGCTGCAGTTGGGATCGATCTTCCTTTTCACGGTGATAACCAAGGAAGTGAAAAGCTCAAAAATATGGATAATTTCATGGATTGGATGCACAAATTTGTCACCCAGGTCAAAACAGAGGTTGATGAAACTGGAAGAAAAATTCCAATCTACATGGTCGGACATAGTTTTGGTCCGGGTGTCATTCAAGAATACATAGAACGTTATCCCAAGGACCTCACCAATTTCCTTTTAATGTCCCCTGCAGGAGATTTTCATCCTGCACTTAAATATACCTATGAAAAGGTAACGACTCCGGGCTGGAAATATCTAGGAGGGGAACCTTCTGTGGAGAATGCTGCCGGAGGAGAATGGGCGGGTCAACTTGACGAACAATTTACCTGGCCCAAGAAAAAACCCTTCGATAAAATTCCAGGAAAAATGCTTATAGGAGCCTTAGATGAGTGGTGGCCAGGAAATAAGGAACTTGCAGCTAAAGTCGGTGTCGCACAACCCTTCGAATTTGAGGAACCCTTAGATTATTTCAGAAAAAAATATCCAAAAATGGATATTAATGTCATTCCTAAATTTGGGCATATGATTTTTGAAGCCACCGCTCCCAATGGAAGAAACCTAATAAGAGAAACTATTTATGACATGGTAAACCTATCGGAAAAGGAGAGAACACCTCTAGGTCTTTCAATAACTCCTAAGGAACGACTCGCTTTACTTTATCAAAACTCTCCTGTTTTCAAAGAATGGATAGGAGACAAATACAGGCACTCCTTTACCGATGATACGCGCACCAATGGAGTTTTAAGGGATTGGGAATCAACTAAACACGAGGCTTGGAAAAAAATACTAGAGACACTTCCGATTGAAAATCCTGAATTTTTTAAAGCCAAAGGCTATTCTGTAGCGATCGCCACTAAAAAAGCGGAGGGAAAAGAGCCCCCTACAGATACCATAACCACCAACCTTCAACATGATTTAGTCGCTTACTTAAATGCCGATCCTAAACAAAAAGAACAACTACGACTCTCTACTGATCCAGAAACACCAAAGGCAATCTCTGTACTACCCCAACTCACCGATAGAGAGATTGCAGAGACTAAAAATGGAGCGGTAGGTCCCATTAGTTTAGTGAATTTTGAGAAACGACTTTTGGAAAAACAGGCGTCCGAAATCGTTAAAACTAAAGTGGGCGAGAAGCTCGTAAAGTTAACTTTTCAACTCAATGGAAAATCGTATGAAAATTATGTAGTAGACTACTCCCCCGAAGAACTAAATACCAAAATCAATCAACTCTACCTGAGGGCGCATGAGCTCAAAGCCTACTCTTATCCCGGAGACACCATTGAGGTCCTAGACGCTGGATTAAAATGGCGGTTCACTATCAAAGATAGAAAAACGGTATCAACAATTCAGGTCACCCAGTAGAGGTCATATCCCAGGCTATTTTTTATTTATAGGATAAATTTTTTGAAATAAGTTTAGCTCTTTTTGACTAAAATATTTTAAATCAACTATTTTTCCGGAGTTAATCGATTGGATGAGAGTTACCCATTTAGGCGAATCTGGGAGCTCCTGAAGAATTCCCTTTGCTGCCACACATATTCTTTGATGACTGAGTTTTGTCCAAAATATTTTTTCCTGAACGACCAGCCTATTTTTAGATCCTAAATTGGGTGGGCTATTTCGAAATCCATTCTTAGAAACGATCTCCAGCCAATATTTCACGAATACATCGTGCATTTCATCGGAAGAAATTCGAACTAATTCTGAATGAGATAAATTAAGCACCTCGGGCAAAGCTTCGATTAGACCATCTTCCCTAATACCATCGCCCAAAGCAATGGATCTGAAATCTGAAAGTGTCGTCGCTAATAGCGGTTTTAAAGCCTTTAAAATAATTTCACTCAAAGGTTCGTCTAACCAGAATCCAATACTCCATGTGGCACTAAAAGAACCTGTCGACTCTGCAATATGCCAATGAGAGGCAGGCCAATAAACGATATCTCCAGGGTTAGCCACCCATCGATCGGCATGTTTCCTGTAGGCCTTATATTGGTGGGTACGTTTTAATTTTGGATTTTTTTCTACAAACTTAGAGTTCCAAACCAAAAATTTCTTGGTTCCTTCAACAGGAATACTAATCACACCACAACCATCTGAATGAACCCCAAATGGAGTCGTGCGATAATTACCTAAATACAAACCCATCTCTGCAAACTTGGAAGGTAGGCCAACTTGATCATAAAGCCCCATAACAAACTCGCCCAGTAATTTCCATTCCTCTGGTGCCACCTGAATCAACTCATCGCAGACCAAACAATAGTCGAAAAACATTTCATCCATTCGACGATGATAGCCTAGAAGAGACCCATCTTTTGCCTTAGGTAAAAGGTCCAGAACATCCTCTAAATACTGAAGGTGCCCCTCGATATAAAACTTCATTCCGACTAGGGTCTTAGTTTTTCGACAATGGTCACTGTAGCGAACTAAAAGTTTAAAAATACAATCGGAATCGATATTAAAAATGGAGGATTTAATACCCGTAAGGCAAACAGATCTCTTTTCCCAGTAAGTGGTAGCGAAGGATTTCCAAAACTTTTTATCGGCCATAATGCCCTCGATAGCCCACAAATAAACTTACGCCTTACCTGTTCTTAACGGTACTACCTTTTTTTTGAAGAATTGATTTAGCCGTTGGATAAAAATTACTTTCAGCTGAGTGTTTAATCTTGGCAAAATAGCCGGCGGAGAATCCGATACCTAAAGAACACAAGAACCCCAATACCAAGGCCCATTTGATCCTTTTAAAAAAACTATTGTCTAACTCAATTTCGGAGTAGGCAATTGAGGGAGAAATAAGTGCTTCATTATCTAAATATTTCAGAATAAGATCTGCGGTATGATTACTTTTTTGTATCCCTAGACATTCCTCAATATCTGCAATCAAAGCCTTCACATCTTCATATCTATTTTTAGGATTGCGCTCCAGACATTTTTTTACGATGAGATCAACTTTTTTTGGAATGGTTGAATTCATTTTTCTAGCGGGAATATACTTAGTCTCTCGAATTCTTTGAAATACCGTTTCTTTATCGGAATCTTTGAAAGGTTTCGTGCCG
>JABMMY010000009.1 GCA_013205415.1 Deltaproteobacteria bacterium | reverse complement strand
TGTAGCTTTAGGACAATCTAGCTCTGTGGGGGTGTATTATTCGGATAGTAATTGTAGTAGTTCAATTACTAGTATAATCGTTCCGCAGTCTTTGAGTGCGGCTACTTCACCTTCAATTTATTTTAAGGTGACTTCATTGAGTGCCACATCGGTAACTTTGAACGGGACATTCACGGGACTAACTACCGCCTCAGCAGCAGTGAATATTAATCATCTTGTTTTAGACACGACATTTAATAGTTCCGGTAAAACTATTCCAAACTCAGTAGGTGAGATTCTGGCTCTTGAGAAATATGGAGATGGATATTTAATAGCTGGATATACAAAAGATTCAAATTTACTTAATCGAGCTTATCTCGCCCTGCTAAATACAGCTGGAGCAGTGACTTCTATCTTTATCGATTCGACTACTGGAAATTCATCTCAAATTAATTCTATTTTAGTCGATGGGAGCGATATTTATGTAGGGGGATTTGCTGATATGGGTGGAACTCCTTCTTTAGACTATTATATCTCTAAGTTTAATCTGGTTTTAGGGGCCCTCAGTTTAAATACAGATTTTAATCAAACCGGAACGCCCGATAGAGGTTCCGATTCTGTTATTGGATTGGCCTTAAATAATAGTAATCTAGTAGTTATCGGGAACAGGTTTGAGGTGGAGCTTTTTAGTTCGGTGAACGGCGCGTATGGGTCAAATATTCTCCCCGTTTTATCAGGCCCTATCGCCTATAAAGCAGTTAAAAATTCAAGCGGAAATATTATAATCGCGGGAGAGGCTAATGGTAAGATGGCAGCTCTTAGCGTTAACCCTAATGCTCCGCCTCCTTCTTCGCCTATGAATCCATCGGAGTTCAATCTGGGTAGTGCTAATTCTATTGCTTTACAGGGCAATAATATTTTCTTAATGGGAACCTCAGAAGGTAAATTAACTGTTTTAAAACTGAATTCATCCTTGGTTTTAGTCTCTACCTTAGTATCCGAATTATTGCAGAACACTGTAATGACACAGGCTAATGATATTATCTTGGATAGTGCCGGAAATATTTTGATAGCTGGAACCACTTCTAATCAAATGGCACTGAGAAGGTATCAACCCAACGGATCATTTATTAATGCTAGTATCAACTCTACAACAATTTCTTTTCCCTCTCCCCCTCCTCTTTCACCTTCCCCTTCCGTTGCCAACCGCATTATTTTAGATGGATTTAAAATAGTTCTAGGCGGAAATGTGGGCACCGGTATGGGCATGGCTCGTTTGCATCCGTAAAGGGCATTTCTTTAGAGTGACCAGCCGCGCCAAAAGATTGCGTAGGGCAGATTTTTTAAAATCAGCTTAAATATAAGGTGAAAATATAGGATAATAAAGAGGACGACTCCTTTACTATAGTGCTCTCAAAACAAAACCGGCCATCGAATATTAATGAAAACCTACTTAAAAAAAATCTACGCCAGTAGATTAAATTCTACAACGGTGATTGACGCTAATCGCGCATGGTTTCGAATCGATTGGATTGAGCTGTGGCAGTTTAGAGATTTAATTTCCATGTTTGTTGAAAAGGAATTTATTGCCCGTTATCGACAAACGATTCTGGGGCCCCTGTGGTATGTGATTCAGCCACTAATAATGTCAGGCGTTCTTACTATTGTTTTTTCGAAGATAGGTGGGTTATCGACCGATGGAGTGCCACACCTATTATTTTATTTGAGTGCGTTAGTGATCTGGGGATATTTTACCGTGGCCTTTCAACAAACGGCAGATGTACTTGCTAGTAACGCCTTCATGTTTAAAAAAGTTTATTTCCCTAGACTTGTGATGCCTATATCGGTTGTTATTTCTAAGTCGCTTGTCTTTTTTACCCAGTTTGCGGTGTTTGTAAGTTTATTAATTTATTATAAATTTTTCAGTTCAGCCGGCGATACTATCCATCCCGATATTTTTAGAATTATTTTGTTAACCCCTCTATTTTTAATGGTGACTGCATTGCTCAGTTTGGGACTGGGCCTCGCCTTTGCGGCAATTACGGTGAAGTATAAAGATTTAAGTCACGTTTTAGGGTTTTTTATTCAGCTTTGGTTTTATGCCACTCCCATTGTTTATCCAGCTAGTAAAATACCAGAAAAGTATCAATTCATTTTTTTCTTAAATCCCTTAATTGCGGTGATTGATGGATTTAGAACGGCCTACTTAGGAACGGTAGCATTAAACCCACTATTTTTAGTAGCCGCCACCGGTTTTTCATTATTAACGGTGGTGATAGGGCTGATGATGTTCAATTTCATTGAGCGTGACTTTGTGGATGTGATCTAATTTATGAAACCTATTATTGAAGTTCAAAATATTTCTAAAAAATATCAACTGGGAGTGCTTGGCACTAGCTCTATTCGTGAACTATTAAATTCAATCTCAGGTCGGATCAAAGAAAAGGGTCTAATAAAAATAGCAAGAGACATAGGAAGGGGGCCCTCAAATAGAGAGATTTTGTGGGCACTTAAGGATGTTTCATTTTCAGTCCAGCCCGGAGAGATTTTAGGGCTAATCGGCAAAAATGGGTGTGGCAAATCGACTCTCTTAAAGATTCTTTCCAGAATTACCTTTCCCACAGAGGGTAGAGCCGTTCTTCGCGGAAAGGCTTCTGCTTTATTAGAGGTGGGAACCGGCTTTCATGCAGAACTCTCTGGACGAGAAAATATCTTTTTAAATGGTGCTATTCTCGGAATGCGAAAGCGAGAGATACAGGAGAGGTTTGATGCCATTGTAGATTTCTCTGAAATTGAAAAATTTATTGATACCCCGATCAAACACTATTCGTCTGGCATGTATGTCAGACTGGCCTTTGCAGTTGCGGCTCAT
>JABMMY010000090.1 GCA_013205415.1 Deltaproteobacteria bacterium | reverse complement strand
GCAAACTCTCACTCCGTCTGTCGCCTATACTTTGAGTGAAGCGGCTACGGTTACTTTATATAGTGATTCGGGCTGTAGCTCGTCGATATCTGCTGCTGCGGTACTTTCTGCAGGTAGTAACACTCAAACCACCACCTCTTTGTCCGCTAATGCTATTACTACTATCTACGCTAAAGCTATCGATACTAGTTTAAACAACTCCACCTGTACCTCGATTGGCTCCTATGAAACCGATACCCAAGGTCCTCTCTTTCCAACCCTTACTATCAATAGCGGATCTACGCATACCAATACGGTGCTTGTTGATTTAACTTTATCTGCAGTCGGATCTGGGGAGATGTTTATCACCAACACAGCGGGGTGTGGGACTGGAGGAAATTGGGAAACCTATTCGACTAGTAAAACAGCATGGGTCCTAAATCAAACCAATGGGATAGCTACCGTCTTTGTTAAATTTAGAGACGCCGCTTTGAATGAAGGTACATGTATCTCCAATACGATCACTCACGACAATATTCCTGCAACGGTAGCAAGTATTACCTCTTCCAATGCCAATGGAACCTTTACGTCGGCAGAAATAATCTCGGTTCAGGTGGTATTCAACGAAGCGGTTACGGTTTCAACGGTATCTGGAACTCCTACTTTAACTTTAGAAACGGGAGGTACCGATGCCACCGCCTCCTATGCGTCGGGAAGTGGAACAGCCACTTTGAGTTTTACTTATACCATTAGCCATGGTGAACACAGTTCCGATTTAGATTATGTGGCAACGAGTTCACTTGCTCTAAACGGCGGAACTATAAAAGATGCAGCGACTAATAATTCTACCAATACCTTACCTGCTCCTGGAGCGGCTAACTCTTTAGGAGCCAATAAATCGCTTGTGATTTATACTGGCGCTCAGATTACTAATGTGACTTCGAGTGAGGCCAATGGAGTTTATTCTGATGGGCAGACTATTTCCATCCAAGTTGTTTTTGAAAATCCTGTCAATGTCACCGGAATTCCCACACTCACATTAGAGACAGGAACCACAGATTCGGTGGTTAATTATTCAGGTGGCACCGGTACTAATACCCTCACTTTTATTTATACCGTGGCTACCGGAAATAACAGTGCCGATTTAGTTTATGTGGCAACCGATTCACTCTCTACTGAGAATGGCTCGACGATAAAAGATAGTGGGTTGAACGATGCCATTCTAACCCTAGCCACCCCTGGACTTGCGGGTTCCTTATCATTTAATAAAAATATCGTCGTAGATTCGGTTCCTAAGGTAGTTCAAGTCACCTCATCGGTTACCAATGCCACCTATGGCGTCGGTAGTGTGATTCCTATTCAAATTATTTTCGGAGAGACAGTTACCGTTACAGGAACCCCTCAGTTGACCTTAGAAACAGGAACCATAGATGAAGTTGTCAATTACACCTCTGGAAGTGGCAGTCACACCCTAGTATTTAATTATACTGTAGCCCAAGGTGATACCAGTGCAGATCTTAATTATAACAATACCAGCTCTCTCGCCTTCAATAGTGGAACGATTAAAGACAGCAACGGTAATGATGCCACGCTCACCCTGCCGACTCTTAGTGATGCTAATTCACTAGCAGGAAATAAGGCGATTGTGATCGATTCGATTCCCTCGGTTTCGAATATCACATCGGCAACCGCCGATGGCACCTATGAGCCAGGAGATTCTATCTCTATTCAGGTTCTATTTAATCTCCCAGTCATAGTCACCGGGACTCCTACTTTAACTTTAGAAACAGGTACCACAGATGCTGTCGTCAGTTATACCTCTGGGAGTGGGACCTCTACCTTAATTTTTAATTATACTGTGTCCGCAGGAGAATTTTTTTCAGACCTAGATTATGTATCTACAATATCACTGGAACTAAATGGAGGAACTATTCAAAGTACTGCAAGCCAAAATGCCATTCTCACCCTAGTTTCCCCTGGGGTATCGGGATCTTTGGGTGCTAATAAGGCTTTGCGCAGTTTGCTTTTAAGAACCACCTCTTGGACTAATAACAATGAAGAATTTGGATTCTCTCTTGCTTCTGGCGATATTAATAACGATGGAAAACCTGACGTTATTGTGGGCATACCCGATTTTAATTCTGGCGATGGAAAAATAATTATTTATAGTGGCCAAGATAATAGCGTTCTGTTTGAGAAAACGGGAACCTCTTCAGCAGTTGATAATTTCGGATCCGCTATCACCACCGCCGATGTGAATAATGACGGTCATGATGATTTCATTGTAGGGATTCCTCTTTTTGATGACACCGGTACCGATCGAGGAAAGGTAACGGTTTACAGTGGAGCGGATGGTTCTATTCTTTACTCCATTATTGGAGTTGCAGATGGGGATCAATTAGGAGCTGCCGTGGCTAAAGTGGGAGATATTGATGGCGATGGCAAAGAAGATTTTATTGTAGGAGTTCCATTTGCTAATAGTGGGGGAACTCAGCGCGGCCAAGCGACTATTTATAGCGGCGTCGACGGAAGTATTTATGCCACCATTTCAGGAGGTGAAAATGATGCTCTTTTAGGATCCGCCGTTTCGGGGGCTGGAGATATTAATAATGATGGCATACCAGACTTCATGATTAGTGCCCCCTTAGCTGACGGCACGGGCAGTAATCGAGGGAAGGTGCGTATTTATAGTGGCGATAATTTAAGTGTTCTCTACACTAAATTTGGCAGTGCTGACGAAGATAAATTCGGAAGCACACTTTCGGGAGGTTCCGATGTTAATGGGGATGGTCGGGCAGATTTCATGATCGGCTCTCCCTTTGTGAATGGTGCCGGGACCGATAGGGGCGAAGTTATTGTCTATAGTGGTACCACAGGCACTGCGCTTTATACCATCACCGGTACGAATGATAATGACTATCTGGGTTTTTCTATCTCTTTTGCAGGGGATGTAAACAACGACAATAGACAAGATTTTATTATCGGAATTCCTCAATCAGATGGAGGCGGTGGAGGGGGTTCATTACGAGGACAGGCTAAGGTTTACAGTGGGGCCACAGGACTCTCTCTCTATACGGTGAACGGCACCTCTGATGGAGACGCTTTGGGTAGAACTGTACTTGGGCTTGGAGGTACTATTGAAGCCGACTCTCACGATGATTTTGTAATTTCAATTCCCCTCGCTGATGCCGGTGGTACCGACCGCGGTAACATTAATATTTTCCGTTAGTTTTTAATAACTATAGATCTCTCGGGGCAGCATATTTTTATTCGACTCAAACCGAACAAAACCCATTATTCACATTATCGTTCTTTGAAATAAGTGCTACAATTTGTACATATAATATCAAGGAGGTCTTTATGAAATGGCTTTTAAGCTTCGTAATTATTTTTGGGTTTTCTCAATTTGCATTTTCAGATTCTACATTGCCGGAATGGCTCAAAGAGGAGACTGTAAACGGAGAATTTCTTTGTGGAAAGGGAACCACCTTTATTATTGATACACACAGTGAGAAAATGAATCATATACAGAATGGGGTTTCAACCGTAGCTGCCTATGAACTCAAAGTTTCTCAAGATCATGTTGTATTTAGACTCGCTCATACCTGGATTATTTTCTGGCGTTCTGGAAAAGTGGAGACGTTATTTCAATATGAGTGTGAAAAAGTAGCCTCCTAGTCCTTTGGTTTCAATTGATATATGTTTCGATAAAAGGTTTGAAAAAATATTTTTTACATTCTATTTTTCGAATTTAATTTAGTACTAGAATATTTATTAGGCTCTAACAGATTGAGTAGTGCTACTTTTTTGTCGCCTAATGGGGATGGCTCCCCATTAGCGACTCCTCTTATTACTTTAATAACTCTTCAATTTTAGTTTCTAATTCAGAAGCTAGCGGAGTCACGCCAGATTTAAATCGGGCTACCACTTTACCCTCTTTATTAACTAGAAATTTTTCGAAATTCCAACCGACCTCTCCTTGAAGATTTTTTTCCGATTTCTCGGTCAAAAATTTATAAACCTCCTGTTTCTCAGTTCCTTTAACAGGATTTTTTGAGAATAGCGGAAAGCTGACTTTGAATTTCATCGTACAAAACTTTTTTACCTCTGAATCGGTTCCAGGCTCTTGTCCCCCAAAATCATTACTGGGAAAGCCTAATACGACCAAACCCCTGTCCTTATATTTCTGAAACAGTGCCTCTAGATCTTTATATTGTGGAGTGAACCCACATTGAGAAGCGGTGTTTACAACGACTGCAACCTTCCCCTGATACTGAGATAGTGCAGCCTTTTTCCCGTCGATGTCTACTACAGATTGCTGATAAAAACTCATAGCGGCAAACCCTTTCTGAACTGGTCCTAGCCAAAACAAAACCAGGAAAAATATTTTTAAGTTTAACTTCATAGGAACTCCTTTTTAAAACAGTGGCAATTCTATCCTTTTTAATCCGATAATCTCAAATACTTTTATGGCTTCTATTTCTTCATACCTCTTTGCTTCCTCCTTCCGATTTGTTACCTATTAGACCTCTTTCGTGATCTAAAGCATTAAATTTAAGGAGAGTCAAATGCCCTACCAACCCATTCTAGGAACCCTTGGTTACATTCTTGCCGAGAACCAAAAGAAGGTCCTACTCATCCATAGAAATAGTCGTCCAGATGACGAGCATCTTGGAGAGTACAATGGTCTAGGTGGAAAGATAGAATCTAATGAGGATATCGTGGCTAGCATGAAGCGGGAGATTCTCGAAGAGGCAGGGATCTGCTGCACCGAATTAGCTCTTCGTGGCACGATTAGCTGGCCCGGCTTTGGAAAGAATGGCGAGGATTGGTTAGTATTTATTTTTGTTATCACTAAGTTTGAAGGTGATCCTTTTACAGAAAATTCCGAGGGTAATTTAGAGTGGATCGATACCGAAAGGCTACTCCGTTTTGAGATTCCTATGTGGGAAGGGGACAAATATTTTATTCCCCTTCTATTTCAGCGTCTAAACCAACAGTTTCACGGCGTTATGCCTTACAAAGATGGAAAGCCTGTCGGTTGGACAGTCTCTTGGCTATAAAACAGGCTTAGGGCCAGAGGCGAAATTAATTGCCTATTTGGCGAGGCCCTTAGAATATTAGGTTTTCATTAAATAGGTTGAAAGACTGGCCAATAGCTCCATTTTAGGTATAGTCCTTACGAAAGTCATAAGGGTTCATCGATTACTTTTTGAGGTAGTAAAGTATGTATTACGTCGCTTGTATCGCAATATTAATTATTACATTTCAATTAACTCTGGCCTATATTTCCATTTTCTACCATCGAGCCTTCACTCATAGATCCATCATTTTAAATCCCGTCTTGAAGAAATTTGTAATCGCTACTGGTAATTGGCTTACCGGCATTGAGCCAAAAACTTGGATCTGTATGCATCGGCGTCATCATCTTTATTCTGATACTAAATTAGATCCTCACAGTCCTCAGAACCACGGTATTTATCCTCTTCTTTGGTATCAACTAAAGGCTTACGAGAGAACAACGACTAAATTACGAGCTAAACATAGAGATTATAATCGCATTGTGAAGGACCTAGATTTTCCGATTCATTGGTTAAATAGAAATGGATTGTGGTATCTACCTCATATTCTACATTTACTCATCGCCACTTTTATCGCTATCTATTTTCACGCCTATCTTTTTGCCGCCTGCTACTGGATTGGAATGAATAGCCATCCCATTCAAGGTTGGCTTGTGAATGGCCTAGGCCATTCTAAAGGATACCGCACCTTTAAAACTCCAGATTCCTCCACCAATAATTTAGCTGTCGGCTACTTTGTCATGGGTGAAGGATTTCAAAACAACCATCACCAAGACGCTCGGCAGGCCAAGTTTTCTGTAAAGTGGTGGGAGATTGATACGGGCTATGGCCTTTGCAAGATTCTAGAGTGGGTCGGACTTTTAAAATTCTCCCCTCGAAGCATTAAAACACATAAGAGGGTAGCTGCTACTTAAACTTAGGTTTGCAGCTTTCTCTTCACCCTATAGGCAAACAAGATCAAACAGGTTACTCTTCAGCAATGAGTACATTTGATAATTCTAAAAATAAAAAACAGGGTAGTCACGATACCGTACCACCACCTAATTTAATTTCTTTCATGCTAAAAAGCTGGAAGCCCAAGGCTACTAAGCGAGTCGCTGCTCTGAAAAATGCAGAATATTTTAAGACCAGACGACAAGCTCTTTCAGCCAAGTTTCCAGGTGAATGGCTTATCATTCCAACTGGACATTTAAAGGTAAGATCAAACGACCAACATTATAAATTCAGAGCTAATTCAGATTTTTTTTATCTCACAGGAAATCTTGAACCCGACTGCGTTCTAATTTTTGCGCCAGAAAACAAAGGTCATCAAACTATTTTATTTGTAGAACCCAATCCAGGAAAAACAGATGCCACCTTTTTCACCGATAGAGTCAAAGGAGAATTGTGGGAAGGCGCTAGACTAGGCGTTTCTGAAAGTCGTGATCTTTATCAGATCCCTGATTGTCGATCCTTAAACGAATTGGAATATTATTGTTCAGAAAATGTCAAAACCTCGTCCAGGCCCTTTAGAATATTGAGAGGGAATTCTAGTCAATTGGAAAATTGGATGAATTCACAAGGAGGTGATCCGTTAGAGAAAGATAAAATACTAGCGGCAACTCTTTCGGAAATGCGACTGCTGAAGGACAAAGCAGAAATCAAAGAACTTGCCTTGGTTATTGATGCTACAAAACGGGGCTTTGAAGATGTGATCTCTCGATTAAAAACGGCTAAATCGGAACGTGAACTAGAAGGAGTTTTTTTTACACGAGCCAGAGTTGAAGGAAATGACGTGGGCTACTCGTCGATTGTAGCCTCTGGAGCTCATGCTTGTACTCTTCATTGGAATAAAAATAATGGAAAGATTCAAAAAGGAGATCTTCTTCTTTTAGATGCGGGGATTGAAGGTAATTCTCTTTACACGGCCGATATCACTCGCACACTACCCATTAGTGGAAAATTCACTACCGAACAACTGGAAATTTATGAATTGGTGCTAGCAGCACAGAGGGCTGGCCTTAAAGAGGTAAGGCCTGGAAACGATTTTATGGCACCTAATGTGGCGGCCATGAAGGTTTTGGCTGAAGGGTTAGAAAAAGTAGGTATTCTTTCGACTACAGCTGAAGAGGCCTTGAAAGATGAGAATCAATTTTATAAACGCTACTCACTTCACAATGTCAGTCACATGCTAGGGATTGATGTGCATGACTGCGCTGCTGCCAGAGCTGAAAATTATAAATACGGACAACTCTTACCCGGCATGGTGCTCACCGTAGAGCCCGGTCTTTATTTTCAATTAGATGATCTCACAGTACCGGTTAAATACCGCGGCATTGGAATTAGAATTGAAGATGATATTGTGGTTACAGAAAAAGGATTTAAAAATTTATCGGAGCATATTCCCACAGAGGCTAAAGAGATCGAAAAATGGATGAAGTCTCTATGGGGAAAATCTTCTTCGCGCCAAAAACCTCTTTAAGCTATGAAGATGAAATAAAAAAAGCGGGTAACTTTGCAGTTACCCGCTCTCTCAAATATTATTTCTTATTGTACTAGTAGTACCAACCGTAATTACAGTTGTTATAAGAATAGGAATAATTGTATCTGTAGTTATAAGAATAGTTGTAGTTAAAATAACCGGCATTGCGATAAGGATTGTACCAATTATAATTATAATTGTTGTATCCGCCCCAGCTATTCCATCTCCAGCTTGCTCCCCACCAACTGTAGTACCAAGCTTGGGTAGAGGTATCTTTATCAAGTTCTTGGTTAGACATCTTGAATTCAGCAATTTTATTTGCTGGTTTTTCGATTTCATTGATTGAAGAATTCATCTCGCTGTTGATCGCTGTTTTTGAAGTGATGCTGTTATCTAGGTGATTAGCTCTAAAAACTTCAATTGTTTTTGTAGCTGGGTTTACCTTTACTAGAACGCCTCTAGGAGCCACCTTTGCTGCCTCTATGGCTTCGTTATCGATTTGATCAGCCACAACGTTAGAAGCCACAATAAATACTGCTGCTACTAATGCTGCCTTCATCCATGTCATTAATTTCATACTTTTCTCCCTAAAAAAATTCCCAAAAAGACTAATAAATCTTCAGGTATTTTTTGATTCTTTTTATCTACCCTTCGGCTTGAATACTACCGCTTAGAGCGGATATCCAGCTCTTTCTTAATGGCACAGCAAGATTTATGTTGCGGAGCATTACATTCGGGCCGGGTGTAGGAGGGCAGGCTAATTCTAAGTCATCGTTAATACAGTTGATATTGATGTACTAGGATTAGTGACGAACTTTGCCTCTAGACAGAAAAGCCAATTCCCCTATATTGCCCCCACTTTACTTAAAACAAACTCAGGGACCTTTATGTATCAACGAATCTTTCAATGGCTAATAGTGGGTTTAGTAGTCTCTTGCGGGGGAAAGCAATCTGATAATGGGCTCGATAACCCGAATGGTTATTCTTACGATCAAGGGCCCGCTATTTTAGCTCACGCCGATCTCCAAATCGGATCCCTCCAAAAAAGTTTCGTCGGTCAGCACAATGTAGCCTGTATCGCAGATAAAAAACTCGGTGAAACGGTGATTATTTTTAATGATGCCAATAGTGGAGCGACCTTATCGGTAAGAATGGGCCGCATTGATTTAAGCGCAAACTCTGAATCTCGCACCTACAATCTAATTGCAAATGAAGGGCACGATAGTTTTTTAATCTCGGTGAATACCGATAAAGATAATGGAATTTTTCGACTCGAAGCCAATCCCAGCGCTACTTATGTTCCCTCTTGTGAAATAAATTACACATTAGACGCGTGGCAAATGAATGCCGAATTTCGATGTTACTCCATGAGCAACCGCGCGGGGCAAGTTCAAGAGGCCCGTGGAAATTGGACCTGTAAAATACAATCGGAGGTACAATGGCAATGGTAATTAAGTTGTTAAAACCCTATCGCTGTCTTTCATTTTTAATATTATTAGCCCTGACCCATTTTCCAAATCTTGGAAAAGCGGCCAGTGTTTTGGAAAACATAAAAGAGGTTCGCGCCTTTTTTGGTTTAGACCAATACCAGTATCGTCCTGAACTTAGCCGATTAAAAATTGCAATTATAGATAATGGTTTCGAAGGCTATGATGCTGCGAAAAAACAACTTCCAGAATCTACCCAATTAATTACGGCCTATCCCAAAGATATGATCACCCAATTTAATTTAGGAGATCCTGAGTACGTACAGCCCCCAATTGCAACTGAACATGGAAAAATAATGGCCCAAATTGTCTGGGGAATTACGGGCGCTAATCCTCAGGGCCCTAAATTCTATTTACTTAATGCTAACGGAATCACCAATTTTAGAAGAGCCGTAAGATATGCGATTCAAGAAAAGGTAGATTTAATTCTTTACAGTCAAAATCGCGAATGCTGCGGAAATTTTGAGGGTGGAGGATTTTTAAATGCCATCGTTAATGACGCTACCAAAGCGGGGATTGTTTGGATCAATGCTGCTGGAAACTATGGGGGGCATGTTTTCAATGGCTCACCCAAATCTTTATCTTTTGATAATAAGGTCATATTTAACCGAGGCACCGAGCTTAGACTCAAAAGCCGCTTAGACGAAAATCCAGCGCAGATTATTTTAACCTGGAATGCAAGTGCCGAGACCGAAGATTCGGGAACTGAACAGGATCTAGATCTTTATGTATACGATGAAAACAATAAAGAGGTCGCTAAGAGTGAATTAAAACAGGTTTTGAAAAAGCCGGCGCTTGGGGATGGGGAAACTTTTTTAGCTAGAGAGCGAATTAAATACGAGTTTGCAAAAAACAAAACGGGTTACTATCGAATTGTAGTTAAGTCTCGGAGAAGAAATTTTACCGCCGATAGTAAATTAAGAATTGTTGTGATTCCCGAACGGGCTCCTATTCAGGACACTGAAACACAAAAAATGGTCGATTCCATCGAATTTGTAGATGCGACTAAGGGCCAAGAGATAATGGTTCCCGCCGATAATCCAAGTGTCATTACGGTCGGTGACCTCACTCCATTTTCAGCTAGTGGACCCACAGTAGACGGAAGAATAAAACCGGAAATAATTTTAGAAAATTCCAGTGCCAGTTTTTCTAATGGCCAATCGAGCAATGGAACTTCAAATGCCGCAGCCTATTTCACAGGGATTGCCGCAGTTTTAAAATCTTATTCTCCCAATATTAATCGGGAACAACTTATTTCTTTTCCTAAAAAAAGAGCCTCTGCATTAGGCGCTTCGATACGTAAAATCCCCTTTTCAGAACTGGTATCTCAACATGCGGTGGTTTTAAGTTCTGTAGAAGGGCTCTTACAGGAAAGCCCCGTATTAGTAGGCCAGTATGGTGATGGGCGTTATGTGATTGGGATTCGTAAAGAGCCTCAAAAAATATTACAAGGTTTTTGTAGTGGGAGCTCCGACCCCAATCAACCCCTGGAGTTTTATCTACGCTGGGGAGGCGGATCCGATAGTTATGGAAGGCCCACCGCAATGAAACTTCAATGCTACACACGTAAAGTACCGACTGTACAAGGACAAACATCCGTCTATCCCTGGGAAGAAATGGGTGGCGAAAAAACCTCTTATATCGAGATAAAACAGGTTTTCTTATCGGGAAGTAGCTACCCCAGCCAAGGGGTTTGGCAGACACCTTCACCACAAAATATTTATCGCTAACGCTAATTACATTTTTTATTTCTTACTAGGGTAGGAAGTTACTATTCTAAAATAAAAAATTCGACTCTACGATTTTCTTTTCGGCCCATTTCAGTGGCGTTAGAGGCCATGGGTTTTCTTTTTCCGAACCCTTGAGTGGAAAGTGTGTCTTCGCTAACCCCTTGTGAAGTCAAATAGTCTTTTACGGCGTTGGCACGACCTAGTGAGAGACGAAGGTTATAGTCTTCGTTATGAGAAGAGTCTGTATGCCCACTAATTAATAATTTCTTTACGTCGTTTTGCTTTATCACAGTTGCGATTTCATTTAGAAGTGGATAACTAGAGGATTCAATTTCTGCTTTACCTACTTTAAAGTTAATTCTTTTTTTGATCACAAATTTTCTATCGACGACATTCACATCTTTGGTTGTAAAATAATGTTTTCGTTCTGTGGTGTGGAGTCCAAAGGTATAACTTAATTGTCCAATCACCTGATAGCCTGGAGAAAAGGGAACTCCTGATGTCACCGAGCGATTAACCGCAATATCTCCTCCCAGTAAAATAGCTAAGCTTTTATTATCTAAAGGAGTGATTCTGGCTCCCAGAGTGATTTTAGAGGGTGATTTCCCGAAAGATAGTATCGAATTAGTATGAACGGTATAAATGTATTCCATAAAGGGAATGAAATTTTGAATTTTAAATTCAGCTCCAAGTCCGATAGTCACGGTATGATATCGACTAAAATTGAAATAGGCTTCGGGATCTAAGCCCCCTTCTTTGGTAGTTCTCAACTGAGGCGTATGATAAAAAAGATTCCCATGTAAAAACAAAGGGAGGTTTGAGGTGCCGAAAAAACTTAAAGTAGAGGCCATTCCAAGCCCTCCGCTCAACGTAGTTCCTGAAGGAGCTAATTCATTAAAATTAGAGGCGATTAAAAAACTGGCAATGGGCGCTAAACTTAATGATGGAGTGACCTGAAAAGAGTAAAGACCGGAGAAATTAAAATCCCCTAAAGAGGAGATTAGTTTTTGAGGGGTTCCAAAGGTGGTCGATGAATTTCTTCTTTGTGCGGAGAAGGTAAGTTTGGGTGTGGGGGCATAACCGATGAATAGACTTTCTGCAATGGTACTGGCTTTCCGATTTCCCACACCAAATTCCGGTGCATCGGAGACGGAATAAAACTCGCCACCGATTCCAAAGGCCAGCGCCCCTTGGGGTAAACTTTCAGCCGACCTCAATCGAAACAGTCCTGCCTGTCCATAATTAGAGGGATAGATGAAATCGGATCTTCTCATCGTTTCTACTGTAGTATTTTCCTCTTCACCTTCTTTAGGCGAGGAGATCTCAATCGGTTTTTCAATAGGTTTGGGCTCTTTTTGTAATTCATCTAGAGTTTTAGACCTTGGTTTTTCAGACAAAGCGATAGTGCTGATCAGAAGAATTATGCTCAAATATGAGTAATGTTTAGGCACTATAAAAGAGAGTTTAGTAACTGTATTTGCTTTTATTTTACCATGAATAATCTTTTAAACTCTCTCCTAAAATTTGGATTTTTACCCACAATGAAGCGCGGTGCATTATTTTGGGTTATAATCAAGCTATGAAAAATAGAATCTTTAAAATAGGAACCTTGGTAATCATCCTTTGCAGTGTGGGAATGGGGGGCTTTTACCTATGGAAGATTAAAAGGTCTGTCGAAGGACTTACCACTCTTCCCCAGCTTTATACTGAAAAAAAGGTAGCCGTTCTTGAGAGCCATTCTTCTAAAATACCAACGGCAGGCGGCCATGGTGAAGCAGCTCCGGCAGGCGGCCATGGTGAAGCAGCTCCGGCAGGCGGCCATGGGGAGGCGGCAAATCGAAGCCCGGGAAGTGAATCTAATCAAACCAAAGGAACTCCGCTTTTTAGTGTAGATGAACTTTATGTCAATGTACGTTCAGAAACGGGAGCCCACATGATGGGATTAAAATTAGAGTTAGAGCTTTTTGAGGTCTCACAAATAGCATTACTTAAATCTCGTCACTCTGGAGTTAGAGATAGAGTTATTGAGCTTTCAAGAGATTTTGAATACGCGAAACTAAATACGCTTGGAGGAAAACTATACTTCAAGGAAACTATTGTCGGGACACTTAATGAATTTTTTGGCCAAGCCATCGTCAAAAATGCTCATATCAGTTCCTTTTATCTCCAATAGCCCAAGCACCTAATGGGGGACGGAGGTCTCTTTTTCCAATTCAAAATCTTTCCTTTTATCCAATCATTCTAAAAGTGCAGTCTTGCCGTAGCCTTACAATAGAGCGTATGATTATGGCATGTTAGACTTTCCTCGAAGAACAAAAATTGTCGGAACGGTAGGGCCTGCGGTTGATTCCAAAGAGTGGTTGGAAAAACTGATTCGAGAAGGAATGGATGTGGTTCGCCTAAATTTTTCTCATGGGAACCATAGTGAATTCTCTAGAATCATTAGTGAG
>JABMMY010000008.1 GCA_013205415.1 Deltaproteobacteria bacterium | reverse complement strand
GTGAGAAGCCATTTCTATATTTCCGCAGGGCTTGGAGCTGCCATTTCAAAAGGGGTGACGGCAAAGTATTGGAACTCTAATTTAATTTCAGGCCAATTAGCATTAAGAGTATACGATAAGCTTTATATTGAGACCTCACTAAATATGTTTGCCTATAATGCTTTATCTGGATCTCTGAAATATCTTTTTTCAGATAGGTCTAGTTCCTTCAAATGGATGTTCGGATTGGGGTTTAGCTATTTTCTAGAGGATCGCCAAGTTTTAAATTGGGATCAGAGTAATGGAAATCTACAAAAAAAGTACTACGTGGTTCCTAGCGTCAGCTTAATGCTGCCGATTTCAGATGTTTACTTAAAGGCCGAGGCGCAAGTTTATATTCCATTTCAGACTACCAGTCGGTACGTACTCGCCATCATGCCCGGTGTTTTGATTATGTTTTAAAGAAAAATAATAAGTCCTAGACCTTGACTCAAGACCATTCTATCTAAGCCATAAAAGGTGGCTCTCATCTCTGCTTTAATTCCCACCTCAACAATAGGAATCAAAACTCCAAGGGAGGTAAATCCCATTTGTTTCTGTCCACCCAATTTTGAATAGTTCTCAGCTGCGGTAGGGCCTTGAGATAGTCTGATTGAACTAACTTCCGTTCCGATTCCCACTCCCGCATAGGGCCAGATAGAAAATTTTTCTGGTCGCCAAATATAACGATAGCCACCAAATACATTGCTCACCGCCGATACCTCTAACCCCAATTCAAAGGAATGCCCCTTTTTACTCACCCATCCAATAGACAGACCCTGCATCCCGGAGGTATATTTTGTGAAACTAACCGGTCCATTTTTTTGCTGATAAATCGCACTGAATCCCATCAGATGATTAATGTACATTCGACCTAAATCAAACCTTCCCGTGGTATTTACAATGGTTGATAAAATAGCCCGACGAACATAATGTTCACTCCTAATCGCCTCTTGAACATCGGTAAAAGAATCTTCATTATCAAAATCAATTTTGGGATCTACAATTTCTTCAGCCGCCACCGCTCGCTTTTCGCCGGCGTTTGTTTTTAAATTATTTTGTTGAGGAATGGGCGGCGCCTGGGGATTGAGAGAGCGATTATTATAATTATTGGGATCGGCCTCCACGTATCCATTTTGTTCTGTATTAGGATTTTGATTTGGGTAGTAGTTTTCAGCAGGTTCCTGATTGGGATACTGCTGTAAATCGGATCCATTATTTTCAAAAGGTTCAGCGTAAACCTGATTAGAAATAACAAATGCCGTTAATAAAAATAAACTGGAAAAACAATAACTAGATTTTAATTTTTTCATCTCTATAAGAATAACCAAAAAAGAGATGGCAATCCACACTCTTCGAAATTTAAAATTAACTCAGCGCAGAAGAACCCGACTAATAACTTCTCGCAAAAATAACTCTACCTTGTGATGGCGCTTTGCAGTAAATACAGCTTCCACTTTCCTTAATTTGCGCAAAAGGAATACAACGGATGGTAGCCTTAGTTTCTTCCTTCACCTGGGCTTCACATTTTTCACTTCCACACCAATGCATCTGAAAAAATCCAGATTCTGACTCTATGCGCGCTTGGAATTTAGAATAGTCATTTTCTAGGTGCGTATTAGATTCTAAAAATTTTGCAGCTCTGTCATAAAGAAGTTTTTGAAGTCTGTCTAAGGCCTCTGGCGCTTTAATCGCCACGTCACTTAATTTCACCTGAGTTTTCTCTCCTACTCTTGGCGCAAAAACGACGATCTCATTCGCCAAATCTCGTGGACCCACTTCGATTCTAAGAGGAATTCCCGCAATTTCCCATTCATTGAATTTATAACCCGCACTCTGACCTTCGCGATCATCGATCTCCACCGAAATACCCACACCCTTCATCGCTACTTGAATCTGCTGACAGGCCTGAAGTACGGCAGAATTATCTTTATTTTTCTGTACAATAGCCACAATCATCACTTGAGTAGGCGCCGCCTTAGGTGGAATCACTAACCCTTGATCATCACTATGTATCATAATCAGAGCACCAATAACCCTCGTGGTTAATCCCCATGAGGTTTGATAAACATGTTGCAACTGACCATTTCTATCTTGAAATTTAATATCGAAGGCCTTCGCAAATCGGGTACCAAAATAATGTGAAGTGCAGCCCTGAAGCGCCTTCTTATCTTGCATCATAAGTTCCAAACAAAAAGTTTGTTCAGCCCCTGCAAATTTTTCACTCGAAGTTTTCTCTCCTGGAATTACCGGAATAGCAAAAATATTCATGAGAAACTGTTTGTAGATATCCAGCATCTTAAAGGTTTCTTTTTTTGCTTCATCTTCGGTCTCATGACAGGTGTGCCCCTCTTGCCAGAGAAATTCGGTGGTTCTTAAAAATGGTTTCGTCCTCATCTCCCAACGAACCACATTGGCCCACTGGTTAATAAGAACTGGAAGATCTCGATAACTTGAGATCCATTTAGAGTACATCGCATTGATAATCGTCTCTGAAGTAGGGCGAATGATCAAGGGCTCTTCAAGTTTCTTTCCTCCACCATGAGTGACTACGGCTAACTGTGGAGCAAAACCCTCTACATGATCCTTTTCTTTATTGATAAAACTTTCAGGAATCAGCAAAGGAAAATAGGCATTCTTGTGGCCCGTCTCTTTAAACCGTTTATCTAATTCTCTTTGAACTACCTCCCACAGGGCATACCCATTAGGTCGCAATACCATGCACCCTCTAACAGGACTGTTATCTGCAAGCTTAGCCTGCATAATGACATCAAGATACCATTGGGAAAAGTCTTCACTCCTAGGAGTAATTCTCTGTGCCATAATTACATCTTCTCGATTTCACTCATTAGATATTCCAACATTTCTCCTTCGGGAACCTTCTTAATCGCCTTTCCTTTTTTGTAAACTAGCCCCTCTCCTTTGCCTCCCGCAATTCCGATATCGGCCTCCAAGGATTCTCCAGGACCATTCACCACACAACCCATCACCGCAATTTTAATATTTTTCTTTAAACCCAGCGCTCTGCGCTCTACCTCTTCAGCTAATTTATACACGTCGATATCGGCTCGACCACAACTAGGGCAGGCGATGATTTCTGGGGTATCATTTTTCAATCCAATGGATTTAAGAATGTAAGCGCCCACCTTAACCTCTTCGACGGGATCACAACTCAAGGAAACACGAATGGTGTCTCCGATACCGGCCATTAATAAACCACCGATTCCCACAGCCGATTTTACAGTGCCATAGTTTTTAGTTCCGGCCTCCGTCACACCCAAGTGTAATGGAGCATCAGTTTTTAAAGAAAGCAAACTATAGGCTCTAAAATTAGAGAGCACATCGGATGATTTGATAGAAACTTTAAAATTAAAAAAATCTTGCTGTTCCACAAGTGCAATAGAGGCTAGCGCACTTTCTACGAGTGCTTCGGGAGTGGGATGCCCATATTTTTTTAGCAATGCTTTTTCAAGTGAACCCGCATTCACACCAATACGAACCGCTTTGCCCGTGTCCTTAGCCATTTTAATAATATCGACAGTTTTCCATTCCGCTCCGATATTTCCGGGATTAATTCTCACGCAAGCGACATCGTGCTTCATCGCCTCTAAGGCCATTTTATAATCGAAATGAATGTCTGCAATGACAGGAATATGCACCTGCTTTAAAACTTCAGGTAAGGCATCTGCCGACTCTTGATTGTTAACCGTTACCCTGACAAGTTCGCAACCCGCAGCCTCTAACTCTAGAATTTGTTTTACCACATCGGCAACATCATCCGTTTTAGGGGTGGTCATTGATTGAATACGAACAGGATTATTTCCCCCAATCTTGATGCCCCCTACATTTATTTCTCTGGTTTTTCGACGATGGATCTGTTCAACGTGTATCATGCATTCCCCCCGATGTTGGTCGTATTGGATTCGATTCCATAACTTTTCATTTTTTTATGCAGGTGGCTTCTCTCGACTCCTATAGTTTGTGCAGTCTTTGAGATATTACCTCCGTTTTCAGAAAGCATTTTTAAAATAAAATGTTTTTCAAAAACAGCTCTTGCAGCTCGCAATGTTTTATCTCCAAAACTAAATAACTCCTGGGCCTCTAACGGCTCTATTTCTTCGAAGTCTAACGAATCGATCGTTTCGGTTTTCGATAAAATACAGGCCCTTTCAACCCAGTTTTTAAGCTCTCTTACATTACCTGGCCAAGCGTAAGATGCCAACATTTCGCATGTTTTTTCATCAATTTTCCTCACTTTGCCGCTAGAGTACCGTTTTATGAAATGCTGTATTAATTCACCGATATCCTCCCTACGTTCTCGTAAGGGGGAGATCTGAATTGGAATGACATTCAGTCGATAATAAAGATCCTCCCGAAACTCTCCCTCTTTAATCGCTTTTTTAAGATCTTTGTTGGTCGCAGCAATCACTCTCAAATCTAAATCTATGGTGTCATCGCCACCCACTCTCTGAATGGTACACTCTTGAAGTGCTCTTAAGATCTTGGCCTGCATCTTAGAGCTCATATCCCCTACTTCATCTAAAAAAAGGGTGCCACCATTAGCCTGTTCAAACTTTCCTAGCTTGCGATCATAAGCGCCTGTGAAGGCCCCCTTTTCATGTCCGAAAAGTTCACTTTCGATCAGATCATCGGGAATAGCCGCACAATTAACGGCTACAAATCGCCCCTTCCTTCGAGGACTCCCTTTGTGTAGGCCTCGCGCCACCAATTCTTTTCCTGTACCATTTTCTCCCTGCAGCATTACCCAGCCATTGGAAGGAGCGGTGACGGCCATTAATTTTTTAAGGCGTGCCATGGGATAACTCTCACCGATTAGAAAATCCTCATCATGCAACGCACTTTTTAAATACTCATTTTCATCTTTTAGGTCTTTGAAAGCAAATAGATGACTTAATAATAAAATGATTTTGTCGAAGTGAATGGGCTTTTCAAGAAAATCGAAGGCTCCAAGCTTAAGGGCGTTTACTGCAGTCTCAACGGTCGCATGGCCCGACATCATTACAACGTGCATATTAGAATTTATTTTTTTAATCTTCTCTAAAACTTCAATCCCGTCATCCCCAGGCATCCAGATATCCAAAAGTACAACATCGGGATTAAATTTTTTAACCTTTTGAAGTCCGATGGCACCATTTTTAGCAGTCTCGACGACAAAACCCTCGTCCTCAAGCACACCCTTTAAAGAGGCTAAAATGTTTTCCTCATCATCAATAACTAAAATCTTTTTCAACACCATTCGTTTTTCTCCACTTCTAAATCTTGAGCCTCTATTTTTAAAGTTCGTTTATTAGGGTCTTTTGTGATCTGTAGGCCCGAGGGAAATTCAATCACAAAGCGAGTCCCCCTATTTTGATTGGCAATGGCCTTTACACTCGCTCCGTGATCCGAAACGATCCTTTTAACAATGGCCAATCCCAAACCGGTGCCACCTTCTCTCATCGAAAAGTAGGGCTCAAATAACTGGTTATAAACTTCGGGGTCAATGCCACACCCCTCATCGCTCACACTCAATTTAATCTTTTGAGAATCGGAATCCAGTTCGGTCACCACCTCAATATTCCCAGCTAAATTCATGGCGGCAACTGAGTTATCAAACAGGTTAAACAAAACTCGTTTTAGCTGCGACTTATCCAGCTGCATTTTCGGCATCTCAATGAGTAAATTTAAATCAAATGTGATCGCCTCATGGGCCACCTTAAAAAGATTCACGGCCTCCACAACAATATCATTTAAATCCTCTATACTTTTCTTGGTTTCTGGCAGTCTTGCAAAGGAGGAAAATTCATTTACAAGAGTCTTCAATGCATCCACCTCCTTCAGAATAATTTCAGTCGACTCGCCAAAGGTGCCATCATCCTCAATTTTATCTAGGTAACGGCGCCTCAAGCGCTGCACCGAAAGCTGAATGGGTGTGAGCGGATT
>JABMMY010000089.1 GCA_013205415.1 Deltaproteobacteria bacterium | reverse complement strand
TTTGAGGTGTATGGGAACGACTATCCGACCAAGGATGGTACCTGCATTCGAGATTTTATTCATATTAGAGATTTGGCGATGGCCCATTTACTAGGATTAAATTTTTTAGAGGCGCAATCGAAACCAACATTTGAAACCTTAAATATTGGAACGGGACAGGGAATTTCTGTAGGACAGGCCATTGAAGCCACAAAAAAGGTATTGGGAACTGAAGGGAATGTTGAGTTTCGCTCTAGAAGAGCTGGAGACCCCCCTTATTTAGTAGCCGACACCGCAAAAATGAAACATATCCTTCAATGGACACCAGAATTTAATCTTGATCGAATGATTGGGGACCATTGGAAATTCATTAGAGCTCAGGTAAAGTAAAGCTATGGAATCTAATCTTCCTCTTACCACTCATTGGAGTAAATGCAGTATCTGTAAAAAGCCCATCGCATTTAATACTCTTTATTATAAATGCTCAGTGTCAACCTGTAATCGAGTAAGATTTCAACTCAACTTCTGCACCGTGACATGCTGGGATGCCCATATTCCAGGGGCTCGACACCGAAGTTCCTATGCTAGTGAACAACGTTCCCCATTGAAATAAACTAAAATAATCGGATTTCATAATCCTAATTTTATGATTATTTGAGCCCTCTCTTTAGATTGTCTTGCCAGACAATCTAGGCTGCTGCATATATTAATCCCTTTAAAATAAACTGTTTTAAAAGATGATACTTTTAAATCTCGGAGGAACTATGGAACTAACTATTATTTTCGTCATCGCTGCTATCGCTTTAGCGTTTGCAGGTTACCTATGTAGCTATGTTTTAAAACAAGATGTAGGAACACCGGAAATGCAAAAAATCTCTAATGCCATTAGAGAGGGAGCCGAAGCTTTCTTAAGACGACAAAATAAAACCATTAGTGTTTTGAGTGTGGTAGTCGCTGGCCTACTTTTTGTTTTTTATAGTAAGTTCAAAGGTCCAGAGGCCGCTACCAAAATGACCATAGGATTTCTTCTGGGAGCTCTCTCGTCTGGTTTCGCAGGATTTATTGGAATGTTCGTATCGATTCGTTCGAATATCAGAACTGCCTCAGCCGCAAGAACCAGTTTAAATAAAGCGTTGCAAATCAGTTTGAGAGGCGGTGCAGTTTCTGGATTAACGGTAGTTGCATTAAGTCTTCTAGGTGTTGCAGGTCTTTTTGTGGCCTTTGGTGGAAAAACAACAATGGGTGCTACTGAATTGAAGGACATTGCGCTTCAACTTGTAGGTTATGGATTTGGAGCGAGCTTCGTAGCTCTTTTTGCTCAATTAGGTGGTGGAATTTACACTAAAGCCGCTGATGTCGGTGCCGACTTGGTGGGTAAAGTAGAGGCTGGAATTCCTGAAGATGACCCACGTAATCCTGCTGTAATTGCTGATCTTGTAGGCGATAACGTGGGTGACTGTGCCGGTCGTGGCGCAGATCTTTTTGAGTCTACAGCAGCAGAAAACGTAGGAGCTATGGTTTTAGGAGCTTTCTTATCTCAAAAACATCCCGAATTAGGAGTCGGAGTCGTTTTTTTCCCTCTAGTCGCTCGTGCTTTTGGGATTCTAGCCAGTATCGTCGGCATTTTTTGGGTGAAAATGAAAAATGAAGAGGCCGATCCCATGGAAGCTTTAAATCATGGGTATTATGTTTCTAGTATTTTATCGATCATCGGATTTTTCTTTGCCGTGAAATGGTTGCTCCCGTTTGAAGGTAGCATGTACTATTTTGCTGCAGGTGTTGTAGGGGTTATTACAAGTTTTGTATTTGTATTAATTACTCAGTACTACACAGAATATCGATTTCGTCCTGTACGATCCATAGCAGAGGCCTGCAAAACAGGAGCTGCTACTAATATCATTACAGGTCTTGCGGTAGGAATGGAATGCACTGCAGCTCCAGTTATAGCTATTTCTGTAGCTCTCTACACCTCTTATTGGCTTGGAGAAAAAGCGGTGATAGGTGGGGGATTATATGGAACGGCCGTGGCGACTATGGGAATGCTTTCTACTGCAGCCTATATTCTAGCTATGGATACTTTTGGCCCGATTACAGATAATGCCGGAGGAATCATAGAGATGTCTGGCCAGCCAGAGGAAATTCGTAAGCGTACCGATCGTTTAGACTCGGTAGGAAATACTACAAAAGCCCTGACTAAAGGATATGCTATTGGAAGTGCTGCTCTTGCGGCATTTCTTTTATTCTCCGCTTATCTAGATGAAGTTTCCGATTTGTTAGGACGAGAGTTTCACTCTGTTGACCTTGCAAAAATAGAGGTGTTCATTGGTGGCTTAATTGGGGCAGGATTGGTTTTCTTTTTCTCTGCTTTAGCTATTAAAGCGGTGGGTAATGTAGCTCAATTCGTCATTCAAGAGGTGCGTCGTCAATTCCGTGAAAACCCTGGAATTATGGCCGGGACCTCTCAGCCCGATTATGCTCGTTGCGTAGATATCGTAACTATCGGTTCTTTGAAAGCGATGGTTGCTCCTGGAATTTTAGCGGTGGTAGTTCCGTTAGCCGTTGGAATTATCTTTAAAATGTTATCTCCCGAGCCAGGAAGAGGAGCCGAAGCTGTGGCTGCTCTACTCATGGTAGGAACGATTACAGGTATCTTGATGGCCACCTTCATGAATAATGGTGGCGGTGCTTGGGATAACGCTAAAAAATACATTGAAACTGGAGTTCATGGTGGAAAACGATCCGACGCCCATAAAGCAGCTGTAGTAGGAGATACCGTAGGCGATCCTTTCAAAGATACAGCGGGTCCTTCTCTCCACGTATTGATCAAACTATTAGCAACCCTCACTTTATTGATGGCACCGTTATTTATCTGATTTGACGGAACGCTAAAATATATTCATTAAAGCTCTGAAGAGACCTAACTCTTCAGGGCTTTTTTTTATTTGCGCAGCGTTATTTTATGCTTTCTGTTCACTCTCCTCTCAATCTGGTATTCTTTTATTTAAGTTAAGGAGAACAGCAGATGGAAATAAATATAGGACAAATATTTTTCAGAGGTGGTTGGGTGATGTGGCCACTATTAATTTTTTCGGTACTTTCTTGGGCCGTAATTCTAGAGCGTATTTATACTTACGTCACACTTCGTCCCAAGCTCACTCAGCTCGCTCGTTTATTAATGCAAAGTCTTAGATCCGGGGATACCGCTGCCGCAAAACAGATCTGTCAATCTGGTAAACCCTACATCGCTGAGCTTTTTGTAAATACACTTGATACAAAAAGACCTAGAGAACTCGCAGAGAGAATGACCGAAAGAAGTCGAGTTCGTTTGATGTCTCAATTAAAACGAAACTTATGGATTCTAGGTACGATTGGAAGTGCTAGCCCCTTCATAGGCCTTCTTGGAACGGTAGTTGGAATTGTAAAGGCCTTTCATAATATGTCTGAAAAAGGGGCTGGAGGATTTTCTGTCGTGGCTGGGGGAATTTCAGAGGCCCTTATTGCCACTGCAGCAGGGCTAGTGGTGGCTATCGTCGCCTTGATTACCTATAATATTTTTGTCACTACAGCGAATCAAACTATTAATGGAGTTAAACTAGCGACTGAAGAGCTTTTAGATCTCTCTTACAGTAATACTACCACTAACTAAAGTAGGCAGCTCATGGCACTTAGGTTTTCAGAAAATGATGATGATCAAATCGTTGCAGAAATAAACATCACGCCTCTCACCGATATTTTTTTAGTACTGTTGATTATTTTTATGATCTCCAGCTCGGCGATAATGGAAAGTGGACTGCAGGTAAAATTACCCACTGCCAAAGCTACCACTCTCACCCATTCTGGAAATGGGAAGCCCACCTATGTCAATTTGTCTAGGGATGGAAGAATTTTAGTGAATGATAGAGAGGCTAGTGAAGCAGCATTGGCCGAAGTGATTAAAGAAACATTGCTGAAAGCCATCGACAAAACAGTAATAATTCGCGGTGATGAATCTATATTCTTAGGTAAAGCGGTAAAGATTATGGATGCCGCAAGAGCCGCCGGAGCCGACAAAATCGCCCTAGCGACGCAATCGCCTAACTAAATTCTGTCGCGTGAAACGCGACAGAATTTATCCTGAGCGCAGCGAAGGATCTCGTCGCGTTTCACGCAATAGAATTTAACTAAAACACCCCAATAAAGCGAATTAGCTTTACCTAGCTTTTTCACACCTCATATTCTTCGGTTAAGAAAAAGGAATATAGCTAGAATAGGGCATTATAATTCTATCTAATCGTTGTTTTTTGTAGCATTTTTTTGAACGCACAATCTTTTTAATGTTTTTATCTAACAGATCTTGATGCTTAGAAATCTCGAAATATTGCTTAACCGCTTCAATACGTTTGCCCTGTAGGTCTAGACTTCTTGCCCAATATAACCAGGCTTCAAAATATTCAGGCGGAAAATAGGACCTACCCGAACTAGCTTTTTCATTCTCAATCTGCGTCTTAGCTGCCAAAAACATTTCAGCCGCCTTTTCATAAACCCCCTCCTTCATTTGTAATAAACCTGTAACTAACCTTGCCTCTGCAAAATCTTCAAAACTTAATGTGTGAGCCAACTCTTTTTTGGCCTCTTCGACATTGCCCTCAAAGCAATGAATAAAAGAATATATAAAATGTTCTTTTGCTTTTTGTAGTTTTGGATTTCGGAACCGATACCCCTCAAAATTATTTTCTGTCTTTCCATTTTTCCCAGCAAAAATGGCCCCCATGTCATACTCCTGATATCTCCCCAAATGAATAGGGGAATTCCCTTCTGCAAAGTAGGCCTTCATATTTTCTAAATCCCAAACCACACTCTGTACATTATAGAGTTGGGATACCGTTCGATTCATAATCTTTTCTCTTTGCCAGTAAGGATCCCAGTGATCACTTAGTGTTTTTACCGCCTCTCCAATGTCAAATTTAGACCCATATTCGGCAATCTTTTCCTTCATTCGATTGGCTCTAGAATAATTATCCCAAGTCATTCGTTCCGTTGTGGCATATTCTTTTTTCGCGGGCTCTTTAGTTTGGAAATAGTTCGAATGCGTTAATGTAGGATTATTTTCGTCTAACCAACGAATCCCCGCAGCATTAGAATGACACTCATAAATAAAAGCTCGTCTCGCTTTACCATCTGCAACCACAAAAGCCCAAGAAGAGGCAACTTTCGAGTTTTTCAAGATCGCTAAGGCCTCATTCAAATTTCGTGCCTTTCTTAAGATCTCTTCACCAATGACAAAGGGAAGTTTCCCTCGGAGATTGGTATTAAAACAATAATGCTGATGTAGGGCTACGCTGATTTGTGCTTCATTCACTCCGGTAATTCCCGCAATAGGAACACCGGCGGTTACAAATCCAATATACCGAAGTGTATTTTTAGGGGCCATCATTTGAATTACAGGATAACGATCCCAATACCCTACCCCTGGAAAGTCTAAATTTCTTCCT
>JABMMY010000088.1 GCA_013205415.1 Deltaproteobacteria bacterium | reverse complement strand
GTATTTGCACAATGAAAATACTCCAAGAATCAATTCTCAGCCAGGTCATAGGGCCTACTTAAAGGTTTCTGAAGGCTGTATTAAAAATTGTGCCTTTTGTATTATTCCCAAAATTAGAGGTACCTTACGAAGTCGCACGATAGATTCCCTTGTGAAGGAGGCGCAGAATCTAGTGAATCAGGGCGTATCGGAATTAAACCTGATTGCGCAGGACCTAACCGACTATGGCAGAGACTTGAGAGATGGCTCCACTTTACCCGGATTGCTTAGAGGGCTCGTTAAGGTAGATGGTTTGAGATGGATTCGCATGCTCTATGTCTATCCAGATGAAATGTCGAATGAGTTAATTGAATTAATCGCCACCGAGGAAAAAATTTGTAAGTATATCGACACTCCCGTTCAGCATATCAACGATAGAATGTTGGCCCTCATGAATCGTAAGGTCACAGGGAATCAAATTAAAGAACGCCTACAAAAATTGAGAGAGAGAATTCCTAATGTCGCTATTCGAAGTACGGTGATTGTGGGTTATCCAGGGGAAACCGCTGAAGAGTACTCTCAGTTAAGGGCCTTTATTAAAGAGGCTCAGTTTGATCACCTGGGAGTGTTTGCCTATTCTCACGAAGAAAATACGGCCTCCTATTCTTTGCCAGACCAATTGCCTGAAGAGCTTAAACAGGAAAGACGAGACGACTTGATGAAGGTGCAACAGGCCGCGTCTAAGGCCCGTTTAAAAAGATTCGTCGGAAGAACCCTTCCTATTTTGGTTGAAGGGCCCTCTGAAGAGTCGGAATATTTGTGGCGCGGTAGGCACCAGGGACAGGCCCCAGACATTGATGGGCATGTGCTTATTCGCTCAGGAAAACTTTCTCAAGGAAAGATTCTAGATCTTAAAATTGAACGCGCAATGGAGTATGATTTAATCGCCAGTGCGATCGAATAAATTACATATTGTTTTTGGTTTTCTTTTTCTAAGATCCATTGCCTGGGCAGACTATGCTTGGATTCCTGAATACCATCACCTACTAATTAAAACCGGCGGAGATTATTTTAGCAGCGGTGAAAATTTTGGTAGCGATGGGATAAGAACAGATCTTAAAACTTCAGGCCTTTCGACTACTTTTAAAGAATATAAATTTTTAGCAGAGGCCGAATATGGTGTGGTTGAAGATTGGGCTGCGACCTTAAAGATTCCCTTGGTTTCTAACCTTGTAGATACCGATAGTGATACGGTGTTTAGTGGCTCTGGAATTTCCGATCTTAATTTAGGATTGAAGTGGAACTTAATTAAGAGGAAACCTGTTTTGACCTTTGAGATTTCTACTAAAATTCCACTTTACTCGACGAGTGATCCGTTAGCGGGAGAATTGGTTCTTGGGGATGGCAACTTTGATTTAGCAGGTTATGTTCACGTGGGTTATCGATTTAACAAACATTTTGTGGCGGGAATCTCCCCTGGATTTGTAGCGAGATTCACCGGCTATGAAAATGCCTTTGTCTTAAATGGTTTTCTGGGGGCGGCATGGAACCCTGTTTATTTGAGAGGGGTGGCTGAAGGTTATTTTTCTTTAAATAAAGCCGCGACCTCTTCGGTAGTAGCATTCAATGGCGAGAAAGGATCGGGTGGGTCTTTTGCGCGTCTCTCTAAAAATCCAGACCTAGTTTCTTTGGGTGGCCGTTTTGGCGTTTTTATTACTAAGAGATCTCGCTTAGAGGCTGCGGCTACATGGGCCGTCATGGGAAGTTATGCTCCTAATTTTTTTCGAGGGGGATTAAATTGGGTTTCAGATTTTGATCTTTATAGCCCGCCTCCCAGAAAAACAAAGGTCAAAGAAATTCCATTTGAAACGGACCAGCAACCTGCCGAGAAACCTGCCCCAGCCGATGTTGATGAGACGACCGAATAGGGTGTTTTTTTAAAGGGTATTTATTCAAAGCTAACTTGGGTTCTAAGGGCACGAACCCGATTCTCTTTTTGATCTATGATTTCTTTTCGTGTCTCGGGGACACTCTTCTCCGTGACTGCCAGACTCACTCTAGGCGGTTTCCGTCGTCTTTCCGTAAGGGATTCTTTCGGCTGCTTTGAAAAAAAATCGCGATCCAGGAGGGAATCACTCTCTGCCACTTGGGTGAGGCTTTTACTTTTTGAGTCGGGGGATGAGTTGGGGTTAGAATTGTTGTTACTACTTGAGCTATTCTTATCGTCGTTAGAAAAAAAGTTGGGGTCAAATTTTGTCTCGTTCTTTTCGGGCCCTGCTAATAGACTTAGGTCTTTATTCGCGACAATCGTGTCATTGTCCGTTGTCTTTCCTCCACCTCTCACTGGAGAGCCTCCTCCTTCTGGTAAACTATCGTCCCCACGAGTCACGGCCTCGGTTTTTTTATTCGGCGTAATAGAGCCGGTTACCGGTTTTCCGCTCTCTCTGAGGGTCAGGCGCTTTTCTTTCTTTCTTCGGTGGCCCGATTCTGCCCTGGCTAAGCTGAAGGGGGAGGACTGATCTTGGGCAAGAGCTCTCTCATTCGGTTTTATTGGCGGCTCCTTCCCGACGATATTAGGATATTCTTTAGGTGCAAAAAAACGAGGCTTCCCAGTCGCATGAAAATCGACCATTTTTTCAGGGTCCCCTTCCTGATGATAATAGGATTCCAAGCCGTTCGGATTGTATTTAACTTTTCGTTGGCTATTATCATTCGCTCCCGATCTTAAAGCTTGGCAACCTTCTGGAGTGTACCCACTCTTACCTTCAGTCCCTTCAGGGGCCTCTTCTTGTTCTTTTGTCTTATCTTTTGGAGAACTAACTAATTGAAGTCCGCGTCCAGCATCTGTCTTAACTATTCCCTTTTCTCCTAAATTCTCAAGCTTTGAATTTTGTGCTACAGCATGCCCCTCTTCGTGAGAAGCTGTTGCCCCCCCAGCCCCCTTATCGACAATAGAGACCCCCTCGGCCATAGCTGCACACCCCGCAACATCCCAAGGAGCTCTTTCGGCTTCCTTGTCTTTTATTTTTGCCGGTGAGTCACACATTTTATCTGAGGCTTTAATAGAATCTGGATGGGTTTGGGTGGCCCCATATTTTACGTCGTCTCCGGAAATATTTTGCCACGGGCAGTGGTACTTAGCGGCCGCATTCAGTGAATCAGGATTGTCCTTGTCATATCCATGCCTGATAGTGGCCGAATGAACTTGTACCGCAATTCCACACCCGGCAAAGTCATCTACCACTGTTTTAATGGTTTCCCGCGCATAGCTCTCTGTGGTCTCTGGGTCGAAGAAAAAACACATTGGCATCCACAGCGGTTTATGTTGCAGTTGGCCTCCTGGTGGCATTCCCCCTCCCTGATTTCCCGGAGGGAGATTTCTTTCTAAATTAGATTCCGCCTGCTGAGCCCCCGCTTGAGAATTTTCATTGGTAGTTATGGGTTGGTTAGGTGGTCTACTAGATTTTCCGTTTGTCGTTGTGTTTGTGTCCTCTGCTTTATTTGATCCTGCATCGGTAGATGACTCCAAATTTTTTTTATTATCGCTTCCAACTTTCTTATCTATCTGAGGCTGAGGCTGAGGGACTTTAAGTATAGGATTGAATGCATCGCCACGTCGTTTGACGTTCCCAAAAGCTGCTCCCCTCTTTATTGGGTTAAGAAGATGCTTAGGTCCTTTTTTTTCAGCTCCTGCCGGAGAAGAAAATATAACGTAGGCAATTAAAATATAGGACAATAGCCGCATACCCTACCCGTCTAAAACTTATCCATTAATGATTTCAGGTAATTAAAATGCAATCGGGGGGCCTCTTTTTCGTGCGCATCGATCGGCCAGAGGAGGCTGTCTTATGCTTAATATTTAGTCACCTGTATAAACTCTCTTTTCTACAGGG
>JABMMY010000087.1 GCA_013205415.1 Deltaproteobacteria bacterium | reverse complement strand
TGGTGCGCCTGAGAGGATTCGAACCTCTGACCCGCAGATTCGTAGTCTGCTACTCTATCCAACTGAGCTACAGGCGCAGAATAAAAAAAGGTTGCGTCACCATAATGTTGAAAGATAATTTTTACTACTAAATCTTATTAAATCAAAAAGATAATATATTTTCGGTTAGTTACAACACCCAGAATCTGGAAGGTCTGGTCCCTCAACCAATCCCATATCTCTATATAGAGCCGCATACTGTTCTGCCATACTCAAGGGCAAGAATACCCCTTGGGTCTCTAATTCATCTTTAGCCTTAAGAGTTAGGGTTTTGAGTTCAGTATAACTGGGTTGATTGATTAAAAATTGGGAGAGACGAAGTGTGGATTGAGGTAATAGTTCATTTAGGGCCGAATGGGAGTCGAGAAAAAGGGTCGGAATATTCCAGTAAATGGCCTCTAAAGGCAAGGTGGCCCAATCAAAGGATTCGGAACTTAAATAAACACAGACCTTCGTGTTTTGTAAAATCTTCATCCATGGTGTGGCGCTGACATTGGTAGAGTCTTTTAATCGAATTACCTTCTGAGGAATGTTGGCATAAACTTCAGAAAAAACTTTTTTTAATTTCTTTAAGTTACGAGCCCCTTTTTTATCCCCAATCAGAAACAGAATATTGCCTTCACCTGTGTGTTTCAAGGGATCCACAAAGTGGACATATCGCCTGGTTCTTGGTCGGAAAACATGAATCTGATCTTCAGGAATATGGTAGTGCTTTTCTAAAATTTTGCCGTCATTTACTGAAGGAACAATATATTCTTGGTTCGTGCGACGAGAGATAAAAAAAGGCAGCCCTCCCTTACCAGGTAATAGAGTTGTAATTGTGGGAATTTTAAGAGAGGGATTTAATTTATCGATCGGACGAAATCGGTGAAAACGACTGATGTTGGCCTTTTTTGCAAAACTTTTTTCCCAAAGCCAATACAGCAAAGATCGAGTGACCTTTCTTTTGGTATCAGATCGTTTTAATTGCCCACTAAAGACCTGTGCGGGATGGGCTAAGAGCACAGTTCGTTTTTTTTCAATCCACTCACTGGAAGCATTGCCCTCTCCATGACCCGCCACCAATTGGTCGATGACCTCTTGAGCGATAAGTCCTCTAGGACCCAGTTGATGAGCGCTTCGGCCATCAATACAGAGGCGGGGAGTTTGTATTTGTTCCATCTCTCTATTTAACCACCTTGCGTCATTAATTTCAAATACTTCGTCAGGTTTTAAAGCCTTTTTTTAGGTCTCAGCCCTTTTGGAATATCATTTGCTTGTAGTCTTTTTATGGTTTTACCTAATTTTCGTAAAAGAAACGTGATTCTCCTCCTACTTTTAGTTTTTTTTACTACTCATCGAATCTACCATCGATTTTGGAATCCTCATCTTATTGTGACCTTTTTTGATGTGGGTCAGGGGGACTCAGCCCTTATTCAATTTCCCTTTGGCAAAACTCTTCTTGTCGATGGTGGGGGAGGGTGGAAAAGCTGGGATGCGGGGTCGAAACTTCTTTTTCCTGAACTCACTCGACTAGGGATTTTAAGATTAGACCATCTTGTCTTAAGTCATCCTGATAATGATCATGCGAGAGGTTTCTTAGGAATTCTTAAGCTTCTTAAGGTCGAAGAACTCATTCTTCATGGGGCTCTTAATAAGGTATCTATAAAACAACCCCTGATGAGCATTGAAGAGGAGGCAAAGGCTAAAAACATCAAACAAACCTTTGTATCTCAAGAGGAGGTCCGAAATATTTCAGGGGCTAAAGTTCTTTTAATCCCTTTAGGAAATCATTCTAAAAACACCAATGATCAGGCCTTAGTTTTGAAAATTGAATTTGGAAAATGTCATATTTTATTTACTGGAGACATTGAAAAGGAATCTGAACTTGAATTAACTAAAAAGATAACAGGAAAAATTCACCTTCTTAAAGTACCACACCATGGAAGTTTGACCTCCTCTCAATGGAGCTTTTTGAATCATATTTCCCCCTCTTGGGCTGTAGTGAGT
>JABMMY010000086.1 GCA_013205415.1 Deltaproteobacteria bacterium | reverse complement strand
ATAGCGTTGATTTCATCGCTAGAGGCATTTATGACTGGTGACCAAAACTGGCCTCTAAATAAATATTCTATTTATCTTTATTCGGTGATCGCCTCTTTATCTTTAGTCTATTGGATACTGCTGTTTTCCCCCACAATCATTCCCATGGCCCTCACTAATTGAAGTGACGTCTCACCCCACAGGTTAGCATCTCCTTTCCCCAGTAGGGATTGCTTAGCCCCTCTTTTTTTGACTGAATCCAAAAGGCATAGCCCTGAGGAAACATTGGACAGAAAAAAAGTTGATAGTTTTTATTTTCTGTTGGGTGAACTTTAAGATAGCCGATAACTACCTGTGAAATTTTCCCGAACTGTATACGGAGCTGCGATTGGTTTTCTGTTTTAGAAAAGTTTTCTAATGTTATTACAAGGTCATTTATTATTTTGTCCTCTGGAGCCGGAGGGAGGCCCTTTTTTAATGAGTCTCGCCAGGTGGTGGCGGTCTCTCTGACTACAGAAAAGTCATCGTTAGCCAAATCTTTTTGAATCTTCAAATAATGTATGAGTGAATCGGACAAACGAAAAGAGAAAACTTTGTTAGGATCGGAACTAGAACTGGCCGGTGTTTGTAATGTAAAAAAAAACAAAGTAAATACAAAATATAGTTTCTTCATGTTAAATTCCCTCTTGATAATTCAGTTAGCTACTTGCTATTAGTGAAAGGGTCAAGTTTCCCCACCTTTTTTCATTCTATCTTGGCTGATAAGCCTAATAGGCGTATACAATGTAGATGTTATTAAAAGCTTTATTCAGTGGGATTCTGTTTTTTAATTCACTCTGTGCAGCTGCAGATTTGTTTCTATTGAAAGATTATCTTTCGCAGGTGCGTGAAAAACATTTGGGTTATCAGGGATCTAAATTAAGTAGTGAAGGGGCTATGCTGAGAAGCAGGGAGGCCTCTCTTTTAATTTCGCCGACACTTATTTCAAACCTTCAGTATTTAGATGATCAAAAACCTACCAATAATCCAGCTTTTTTAGGCAATAGGACGTTATATGAAAGTTATTCCTTAGGGGTGGCTCAGCAAACCCAGTTTGGACTATTAGCTAAACTTACCTACAATATGACTCGAACCGAACTTTTTGGAGTTAATACCAATTTTGTCCCCATGCCTAAATTTTATAATGTGGTTCCCTCCCTTGAACTTAGTCAGTCCCTGTGGCGTAACGGATTGGGATCGGAGACCCGAGCCACTATGAAATTATTAGAGGCCCAAGCTAAGGCGACAGGCTTTACCGAATCTTTGAAATCAAAAATTATTTTAGCCGAGGCTGAGAGTGTTTACTGGAGATTAACGATTGCGCACGAATTAGTTACCGTGGCGATGAGCGGTGTCGAAAGAGCAAAGAAGATAAGAGAGTGGAGTGGGAGAAGAGCTTCACTCGCCTTGGCAGATAAAGGGGATGCGCTGCAGGCCGAAGCGGGACTGCAGGGGAAGCAATTAGAATTACAAATGGCTCTCGATGAAGAGCGAGAGGCTAGTAAAAAATTTAATAGTATGAGAGGCCAGATTTCTGAAACCACTTCAGAGGAATTAGAAAAAGTTAGTGCGGAGAAACTTCTTAAGTTAGCGGCGATTGAGAAAAAAGGAAAACGGGAAGATGTGTTGGCTGCCGACGAGGCCAGGACAGCCGCACAGGCGGCCAGTCAGCTAGGGCGAGATAAAAATGCTCCGACCTTTGATCTTGTTTCGAGTTATAGCTTGAATGGTCGTGATCCTAGTGTAAGCAAAAGTATTTCCGATGCGACACAAACAAACCAATCGACCTTTGCGGTGGGAGTTAAGTTTGTAGCCCCTTTAGAATTGGGGACCTCTATCGCCGATAGAGCCGGTTACATAAAAGAGGAAAAAGGGGCTGAACTAAATTATCAGCGTAAGCTCTTCGATGAAGAGATGGAATGGAATGAATTAAACCTCAAATTTTCTGAGGCCAAACGAAGATTAGGCCTCGCCAAAGAGATTGAAAAAACACAGCAGCAAAAATTAGAAAATGAGAGAGCTAGAATGAAAATGGGGCGCTCGGTGCTGTATCAAGTGGTTCTGTTTGAACAGGATTACGCCAATAGCCAACTATTAACTCTGAAAACAGAGCTTCAAATTTTAGCCTTTTTATCACAGATGAAGACCTACCTTCCTATAGGAGAGACACCATGACATTAGCTGACCTTTCTATTAAGCGGCCTATTTTTATTACCTGTACAGTAATTGCGATGTTAGTTGTGGGTTATTTGTCCTTGAAGAAGTTGGGAGTGGACCTATTTCCTAATGTGACCTTTCCGGTTGTTACTGTAAGTACCCCTTATCCTGGAGCAGGCCCGAGAGAGGTAGAAACTTTAGTTTCAAAGGTGTTGGAAGATGAAATTTCAACCGTGGCTGGAATCAAGAGACTTCGCTCCATCAATAAAGAGGGCGTGAGTATTGTAATTGCTGAATTTACGCTTGAGACCGATATTAAATATGCAGAGACGCAGGTGAGAGATAAGGTGTCCTCCGCCAAACGTAAGCTTCCCAAGGAAACCAACGAGTCTATTATTCGACGAGTGGATCCCTCGGATCAACCCATTATTACCATTACCGTTGCGGCCGATATGCCAGAGGCTAAGCTTTATGACTTTGCGGATCAGGTGATTCGCCCAAAAATAGAACAGATAAAAAATGTGGGTTTGGTAGAGGTTTTAGGAGGCAGAAAAAGAGAGGTTCGTGTCGAATTAGATAGGAAAAAATTGAATGCCTTTGAAATTTCTGCAACTCAGGTCTCGCAGAGAATTTTAGCCACAGGCCAAAATATTCCTGCCGGTAAGGTGGCTGAGAATAAGATCGATTTGGTGTTTAGAACCTTGGGTGAATTTAAGAGTTTGAGT
>JABMMY010000085.1 GCA_013205415.1 Deltaproteobacteria bacterium | reverse complement strand
GTGTTTATGAATCGGAGAAAGAGGCTGGAATTTCTCACTTTCTTGAACACGCCTTATTTAAAGGTACGAAAAAACGTAAAGTGGGGCAAATCGCCTCTGAAATTGAAAGCCGAGGAGGGGACATTAATGCATTCACCTCATTTGAGGAGACCTGCTATTACACCACCTTAGCCAGTCGCTATTTTTCTGAAGGAATGGATATTATTGCAGATGCCGTCCAAAATCCGGTGTTTGATGCGGAGGAGATGGCAAAGGAAAAAGAGGTTATTCTAGAGGAGATAAAACGAGCCTACGATTCCCCATACAAAGTGCTATCGATGAATTTATGGAAAGAGAGTTTTGCAGGAACTCCTTATAGTAGACCTGTTCTTGGATATGAATCTACCGTTAGAAATATTAATCATAAAACACTGCGAAACTACTTCGATAAACATTATCACGCAGGCACCCTTAGTCTCTTTATCGTTGGAGATATCGATAAGGAAAAGGCCTTTGAGCTTGCAAGGTCACAGTTCTCGAAATTAAAGCCTCAAAAGGCTCGAGCCATTCCTAATTTAACTCCAAGAATTTTGAGGGCACCTAAAATCATTGCACTTAGTAAAGATGTTCAAGAATCTCATCTTCAAATAGCCTGGCCCGCTCCTCCTGTTACCGACCTTTCTATACCTGCTTTTGATGTCATGTGTACCTCTATTGGCCAAGGAGAAAGTAGTCGTCTATTTCAATATTTAGTAAAAGATAAAAAAATAGCGTTAGATTGCCAGATGGGATTAGTAGGAACTGCTAAAGGCAGTCTTGCCACCGTTGCCCTTCAAATGGCTCCTGAAAACTTAGAGTTAGCCCTAAAAGAAACTTTAGATCTGTTGGAAAAAACTGCAGCAGAGGGGATCGATGATTCCGAACTAGAAAGATTAAAAAGTTCACTTGAATCTGAAGTGGTTTCAGGAAAAGAGACCGTAGAGGGTTATGCTAGACGACTGGGGTACTATTACATTCAATTTGGGGATCCCGATTACGAGAAAAAATATCTTGAAGCTGTATTAGCGGTTGATAAAGATCAGGCTACCGAAAAACTTAATTACATTTTGAATACTAAACCTGTGCTATCGATGATTCACCCGAAGTCGCACACAGTAAATACTAAAGCCATTGGAGCCATTTTAAATAGAAAAAAATCAAAGGTCGTGGCAGTTCCAGTTGAAATATCGAAACTCGAGTTAAAGAAAAAGGGGAACATCCGTTTTGTCGAAAAAGTTATTACCTCCCTTCCTATCGTCTCAATGAAAATTATCTTTCCTGGTGGTTCGAGAGAGGAAAGTGTCGACAAGTTAGGTGTGGGGCAACTTTTTCAACGGTTATGGACTGCAGGAACCCCCTCTTTTTCAAGCGTTCAGATTGCTCACACTTTAGAATCTTTAGGTGCCTCTCTTCATGCTTTTTCTGGAAAACATACGCTAGGACTTAGTGTAGAGTTTTTAAGTAAGCATTGGTCGATTATCAAACCAATTCTTACCGAGATTATCTTAACTCCGACATTTGATGAAAACGAATTTCAAACAGAAAAAAATATTCTTCTGAGAGAGATCTTGGCAGAAAGAGATACTCCAGGAGCCGTCTGCCAATTAAATCTAATGAAAGCAGTTTATGGATCCCATCCCTATGGTCGTTCTTCTTTAGGAACTGAAAAAACAGTTTCCAAACTAACGCCTCAGGATTTAAAGAACTATTATAAAAATTTCGTTCATAAGAAAAGTGCCATTGTGTCTACTGTGGGAGCTTTTCAGAAAAATATTTGGGAGTTAGAAATTCAAAGTATTTTAGAACAACTACCTGAAGAGGGCCATAAGCCACAGATCAAAATTAAAATAGAGGCCAAGAATCAACTGGAAATTATTACAGAAAAGAAAACTCCGCTTCTTCAGTCTCACCTTCTAATTGGTTTTTTAACAAATGATTTTACCGATCCGGATCGGTACGCAATGAAACTACTCTCTTCCTGCTTAGCAGGCCAGGGTGGGCGACTCTTTTTAGAACTAAGAGACAAACAAAGTTTAGCCTATACTGTCTCTCCCATGAACAGTGATACCCCTGAGCGAGGAATGTTTGGATTTTATATTGGCTGTTCTCCTGAAAAACTTTTTACGGCAATTCGTGAAATACGTAAGGAATTAGATAAAGTTTTAAATCAGCCCATGAGTCATAAAGAATTGGATAGGGCCAAACAATTTTGGATTGGTAGATTTGAATTAGATCTTCAAAGATTTTCTTCTCAAGCCATTCTTTATGGTCTCGATGAAATGTATGGACTAGGATACGATCACGTACTCACTATCGCTGATAAGATTAATGAAGTTACCAGAGAACAGATCCAAAAAGCAGCGCAGCGACTTCTAAAACCAGAACATGCCACCATTTCAATTGTTCACCCTGAAGAGTTAGAAAAAATTACAATTGAAAAAGCCTGGTCAGCTCCAAAGGAGTTGATCAAGAAATTGGGAAGATCGCCAAAAGAGCTAATTACCGCTTAGGAAAAATGGCAGTATCAAGAGAATGGTTCGCCTTGGCTTTTTGATAGTTGAAATAGCCAAGAATAATAAAGGCCACTTGAATACCCACATAGCTCATCACCCACCCCATACCTCCAGAGCCAAATCCATAGGAATGAAGACCGACTCCTAGAACAAAATTAACTCCATACCAAGCCATTAAAACCCCCAAAAAGGAGACCACGGTAGTCGCCGCAAAACCGAACCCTCTCAGCCAACCAGAAAAACGACCATGCAATACAGCCAAATATAAAAGTAATGCAATAAGAGCCCAGACCTCTTTAGGATCCCAACCCCAAAATCTACCCCAGGAATAATCGGCCCACACTCCACCTAGAATCGTTCCTGCGGCTAATAAAACTACCCCTATTTGCATAGCACGATACATGTAGAG
>JABMMY010000084.1 GCA_013205415.1 Deltaproteobacteria bacterium | reverse complement strand
GGGTCAGACCGGTGAAATTAGGGGGGTCAGATATCGTGAAATCAGGGGGGTCAATTCAGGTGAAATCAGCTACCTCCTTGTCGACGATACCGAAGCGACTCTTGTGCGGGAAATATTCAGTACCTTTCTGAACGAAGGGACTCTCACCAAGACGGGGGTTTCGCTCAACGAAAGAGGCTTCCGTCTTAGTCGAAGACGCGAAGGAAGTGGCTCAAAGTCGCGCTTGGGATATTTCACGGTGGGAAATTTGTGGAAGATATTGACCAATCCCTTGTATGCCGGGCAACGCAGATTCACTGTGAAAGGAGAGGAGCGAACCTCAAAGTCATCCTGTGATGCGATCATCGATCCGGCCGCGTTCAAGCGTGTGCAAGATAGTTTGGCTACGAACCATCGTCGGAACAAGTTAACTCGCAGAGATCGCTATCCCTACACCCTCTCAGGGCGGGTCTTTTGCGCGCAGTGCGGTGACCATCTTTCGGGAAAGTCCGCTCATGGGAATGGGGGGAAGATCGGCTATTACGAACATGCCTGGGCTACAAAACGTCAGTCTTGCTTGAAAAAGAAGACTTTCACCTGCAAACCCCATCGAGTTCCGGCCAAGCGGCTAGAAATCGCCGTGTGGGACGAAATCGGGAAACTTCTCGGTTCGCCGGAGATAGCGCACTCACTTATCAACCAGGCCCATAAGGAACATAAATCAAAGGGCTCGGTCGTCGAAACAGACAAGCTCCGGGCACGAACACGAGAGGTCGATGAGCAAATTGAGGCATTAGCAGAGCACCTTTCCCAAATCCCGAAGGGAGTCTCTCCGGCGCCGGTCTATTCGCAGATGCAAAAGCTCGAAGGGCGGAAGGCGGAAGCGATGAAGGAACTGGACGACCTGGCTAGGGAGAGTACCTGCGGTGACGAGCCGGTCGGTCTTAAGGACTATCAGGAATTCCTGTCCGCGCTTCAATCCCTTCTAAGCTTCTCGGACTCGGTGGAATTCAAATCCAATCTCATCAAGTGGCTCGTTGCCAAAATCGAGGTGTTACCGAGCAGTTTCCGGATGCACTTCTACGTTGGGAAAAATCAGATCATTCCCATCAAATGGGACCAACAAAGGGCCCAAAGTGTCGCGAAAAACGAGGGTTCGAAGGGTAGTGGAGATTATCTTGCCGGAAAGACTCAACAATTTTTTTGTGTCGATGGTTCGAATACTGTTGTAATTGGGGTGGGTGACGGGGATCGAACCCGCGACACCCAGAGTCACAGTCTGGTACTCTAACCAACTGAGCTACACCCACCACAATCTTCATTTGCGGCCTTCAGAGGGCCTATTGACACACCCTGATAAAAACCGTTTTGAAGCTCCACATCATGCTTTGTTTAATAACCTCCGTCAAGGCAGGTTGTTTGGCTCATGATTTCAAGGTACTATATAAAGAGTTCCTCAATAATTCTTCAATCTACCTTTCCGAAAAAAACTTATGGAAAATAATCAATCTCCGTTTCGATTTGATCACAAGGAAATGTCGGTGATTTTTAGTCTATTTATTTTCACCTCACTCCTCATGTTCACCGTAGGTATTATGGTGGGCAAAGGCATCTCTCAATCCAAATCTGAACCAAGGGCAGAGGTGGCTACCGTTCATTCGGGTTCGACCGAATCTAGAGAACCCGCCTCTGGGCATTCTGCAGCCCAGGCCCCAGGAACCTCGGTGACCACCGACTCTCCTTCAGAGATTCACCCATCACATTCTAGTGAAGCTACTAAACCCCAGCTCACCTCAACGGCCCCTATTATTACCGAAACTCCTAAACCCGAACTCACCCCAGCAGCCCCGATTAATCCCTCAACTACTAAGACCGAGCTTAGTCACACCCCTTCCCATAGTCTCAAATCTAAAACTAGTGCCCCCCGACCTTCTCATCTATCCTCAGTCACAGATGAGGTTTCAGAGCCCTCTGCAGGTGCCGTGGCCCCTCTCTCCAAACCTATAATATCGAAGATAAAAGAAGATGAGGACACAGAAACTTTTGCTACAAACACGATTGAGACTCCAGAGCTAGAGCTCATTCCCGAAAGGCCAAAAACCGGCGATGTGAGAGCCAGTTTAGCCGATTTAGCCGATCTCAACGAGGTGGAAGGGACGCTAAAAAAACCACAAATCGACTCATTACTTGAGGTGCCTGCAAAACTAAAGGCTATCAAAAGAGCTATTAGCTCAGTTGCCATTCCAACCACCCCGCCCAAAAGCTTTCCCGAGGGAAAATTTACAGTACAGGTCGGTTCCTACCCTTCTCAAGCCGATGCCACACTTAGAATGGATCAGCTTAGAAAACTAGGATTCCCATTTGCTTACACCTCCATTAAACAACTTGGTGAGAAAAATGAACCCTGGTATCGTGTCTGGCTAGGCTATTTCTCAGACACAGAAACTGCAAAGCTTAGTGGAGAATTACTCCAAAGCCGTGGAGAGGTTAAGAGTTATCTTGTCCGAAAATCTGATACAAAAGAGGATTGAACGAATCGAAAAGCCTTGGGGATATGAACTCATCTGGGCTCATACCGACACCTATGTCGCTAAGATTCTGTTTGTAAAGGCAGGCCACTCTCTAAGCCTTCAATACCATCGTCAAAAAGAGGAAACGATGTTTATTGAATCGGGTGACTGCATCATCGAAACAGGACCCGATTCCACACAGCTCACTCGCCATTCTTTTTGTCATGGGGGGGTTTTTCACATTCCACCAGGTCGCCTTCATCGTATTCACGCCACTACCGATTGTAGAATTTTTGAGGTCTCCACTCCACACCTTTCAGATGTGGTTAGACTAGAAGATAACTATGGCAGAACTTCCTGAACCCTCTTTTATTGCACTAGTCATGGCAGGAGGCCGAGGCACCCGATTTTGGCCGATGAGCCAAGATGAAAAACCCAAACAATATCTAACTCTTTTCGGCGAGCGCACATTAATCCAATCGACAATCGATCGATTAAAAAAACAGACCCCAGTAACAAATATTTTTATCTGTTCCGGAGATTCACAAAAAGAGATTCTTAAAACTCAGCTTCCTGAAATATCTCAACTCATTTTAGAACCCTCAGGGCGTAATACCGCTCCCTGTCTCATGTTATCGGTCGCCACTCTTTTACAAAAAGGTTATCCCACATCGACCGTCATGGGAGTGTTTCCTGCCGACCATTTCATTGGAAATGATTCGGAGTTTTCAAAGCTTCTTAACCTTGCCATTCTGCAGGCGAAAAATAGTCGGTCCCTATTCACGTTAGGAATCACACCCTCATCACCTCACACGGGATATGGCTATATCGAAGCAGGGAGTCCCACAGGTTCAGGGACATTTATCGTCGATAAATTCATAGAAAAACCCTCTCTAGATAAAGCCTCCGAATATGTATTAAAAGAAAATTTCTTTTGGAATGCAGGCATTTTCATCTGGCGACTAGATGTGATTAGCCAGGCCTTTGCTACCTATTTACCTTTAGAGTGGGATCTCATTCAATCGGCAGTGAAAGATGGCACCATCGCCGATGCCTATCCTAAGCTAACCTCACAGCCCATAGATACTGCCATTTTAGAAAAGGCTAAAAATGTTCAGGTCATTCCTGCTAAGATGGAGTGGAGTGATATCGGATCTTGGAGTGCCTTATTAGAACATCACCAAACCCTAAGCCCCAAGAGTATCGTAATAATTCCAGAGCAAAATAAAATGGTAAAATCGATCAACTCATCCGACTGTTTGCTCGTTACCGATTCCAATAAAAAGATAGTTCTAATCGGAGTCAAGGACCTTATTATTGTGGATAGTAAAGAGGGTCTTCTGATTACCCACCGTTCACAGGACCAAAGAGTTAAAGAGATTACCTAAGGGCCAGCGGCCAAATTAATTGCCTATTTGGCGAGACAGGCCCTAATCCAAATCAAAACTATTTCTCGCAAACTTTTGCTATCTCTTTAAACTCACGATAAGATTTATCCATGGCATTTTCTGTTACTATTACCTGCAGCGAATCTTTCCACTCCTCGTGCACTCCAGAAAAAACGATGCTATTTCTGACCCAATATAACACCTCGATCGGAAAATATTTTGACAGTTTAGAAAGTTTTTCCAAATCTAAAGATGACACTTACCATTGGAAATTTAAAACTCTTTCTTATGGGGGCTCTGAGTTCAACATTCAGTTTCTCACCACCTTTGAAAGTAAGGGAAATGAAACACTGCTAATTATTCCAGTTGATAAGAACTCAAAAATGAATCTCACAGGACGTTGGGACCTACTCCCCGATAAAGGAGGCACTCTAGTTAGATTCAATGTGACACTTGTAGGTGAATTACCTCTGCCATCATTCACAAAATCATTTGTCACCCCTCTTGCACAACGAGAGGTTTCAAAAATATTTTCTAGGTATATTACAAATGTATCAAAGGCTATTTAAAAAATCTTGGGCACTCAGTATTTTAAGTGGGGCCTGTGTCTGTTTAAGTTTTGAAAAATTTAATATTTTTTTTCTCAGTTTTTTCTTTCCTATTATCTTTAACTGGCTCTCCTTTCAGAAACACTCTTTAAAGAAACATTTTCTTTTAGGCTTTGTGACATCTCTCACTTTGATGGTCGGCGGGTTTTATTGGGTGACCTATGTCATTCATGAGTTTGGCTATGTACCGTGGGTATTTTCCTTCCTCATATTCCTACTATTTTGTGGTTTTGGAGCTTTGAATTTTCCTATTTTTTTTACTCTTGCTGCCTATTTTCATAAAAAATTGGTTGGCCAGAACAAAGGTAGAATGTTCTGGTCGCTATGGTTCTCTCTTTTTCTTCCTGCACTTTTTACAATAGTAGAATATTCTTTTCCAAAACTTTTTCCCTGGTATTTGGGACAGTGCCTTTACCGAGCCACTGGAGTCATTCAGATAGTAGAGATTACTGGAAGTATTTTTCTTAGTTTTCTTATTTACAGTCTTGGAAGTGCTGTGGGGTTATTAATCTTACCCCCTATTAAACTTTCAAAACGACCTTGGGGTGTTTTATTAATTCCACTCACACTCTGTTTTTTTTCCCTGGCCTTTAGCCAGTATCGTATTAAGACTCCCCCTGCTCCGGGGAGAACACTACGAGTCGCTTTGGTTCAGGCCAATATTGGAAGCTTAGAAAAAATGCAATCGGAGCAGGGGCTGGGAAGTTTAGTCGACCAGGTCACACAAAAATATTACGCGCTGACAGAGGAGGCTCTAAAGGCCTCCCCTCCACCCGATCTTATTCTCTGGCCAGAAACCGCGATGCCTTTTTCCATGGGGGCTACCCAAAAAAGATTCGAACTTTTAAAACAGCAGGTGGCCCTTTGGAAAACCCCGTTAATCACGGGAAGCTATGCCAAGTCGGAGAGACATTCTTTTAGGGATTATAATGGGGCCTTTTTATTAGAGCCTCAGGTGGATGGCTCGATTAAGGTGCAATCCTACATGAAAAATATTCTCCTGGCCTTTGGAGAATATTTTCCATTCGGAGATTATTTTCCCATTCTGTATCGATACTTTCCACAGGTTGCAGACTTTGAAAAGGGGATCACTCAAGATCCTGTGATTCTTAATGATGGGACTGCATTAGGAATTACGATCTGCTATGAAGCCATTGTTCCAAGTTTTTTTAGAAAAACGGTAAGCCACCCTGTTCATGGAGTGGTTAATCTGACCAATGATTCCTGGTTTGGTCCTACCTCAGAACCCTTCCTTCATGGATCACTTACCGTGTTTCGTTCTTTAGAAACCAAGATTCCTTTCTTTCGTGTGACCAATACCGGAATCTCTTTTGCGGTAGATTCTTTGGGAAATCAAAGCCACACCTCCTCTGTTAACTCAGCCGAGGTACTACAGGTAGCCCTCACACTACCGGCTAATCCTGTTCCCACATTTTATATGAAGCACGGAGATTGGTTCGTGCTATTATCATTTGGAATTGTCGGACTATTTTTATTTTCTTTTTTTTATCGACGTAATTAACGAGACACTATGCACCCTTTTCTTATCGACTGGATCGTTTATGGCCACCACTTTAAAGTACCTACCTATGGTTTTTTATTAGCCAGTGCTTTTTCGACGGCCTACATTTTAGCAATGAAAAAAGCCATCAAGCTAAATATTAATCCAAAGCATGTAGAAAATTTTTTTCTAATCTCCGTTTTGGGATCGGTATTTGGGGCCAGACTTTTTCACGTTCTATTTGAGGAGCTACCCTACTACACCGAACATCCTGAAAAAATTCTTGCGATTTGGGAAGGAGGGTACACCTTTTATGGCGCTTTTCTCTCCTGTTTATTTTTTATGTATAGCTATACCAAGATTAAAAAAATCTCCTTTTTGCAGATGATGGATATCTGCACTCCTGGAGGGGCTCTCGGGCTTTTCATCGGTCGATTGGGATGTTTCTTTGCCGGCTGTTGTTGGGGCCGTCCTTCGAATATGCCTTGGGCCGTGGCCTTTAATAATCCCGAAAGTTTAGCCGCCTCTAAATCTGTCAGAGTTCATCCCACACAGGTTTATGAATCTCTCGTAGGGCTTGTGCTCTTTTTCTATGCCCAGTATCGTTTCAGACACAGAAAATATGTAGGTC
>JABMMY010000083.1 GCA_013205415.1 Deltaproteobacteria bacterium | reverse complement strand
TCCTCCTCAAGAATTCTAGGGTAGCGTAATGATTTATTTTTCTCTACAAAACCCTCCCCTTTATTAGGGCGGGTCTACCCATTAGTCGGGGCCAGGTATTTATTTTTTATACCTGAACTCTTCGCACCCCTTCACGACCTTTACGATCTTGATTCAGACCCTTCCAGAACGAGTTGACGCCATCAAGCATCTCTTTGGCTCCATGAAAAAATTTATCCTCATTCAATTCAATTGAGAAAAACTCCTCTTCTAGTTCATCCCAAGTATGAGCGGCATGCTGGTCTTCTACTTTATCGTGCCAATTGAAAAAGGCTAATGGCAATTTGGGACATTCTCTTTCTTTGAAAATATGAAGCCCTTTGATCAACTCTTTCCAAAATCCTGCAGCCGCCCAATTTTCAACAGCAAAGCTAGCACCTAATCCTACTTGAGTATCTTCAGAACCATACAGTCTGCAAAGCTCATCACAGAAAAATAGGGTCGATTCAGTACCGTGACGACGTTTGCCTACATCATTAAAGGTTAAACCCACATGAGAAATCATTCTAAGCATCCACTCAAAATGGGCCGCTCTAAAATAAAAGGCGCCGCCATCTACAGTTCCCTCTTCTTGAACAATATCCTCCTCAAGATCTGAGGGAGAACTATTATCAGACTGTTTTTTTGTGGCCTTAAAAACAACACCTAACTCATTCATCAAAATTTGTTTTGAGGTATGCATCGCCTCTAGGGTGGGTGCATTAATAGTTTTCTTCAACTGAGCTTCTATAAAAAGATTTGAAAATACTGAAAATTGAACCAAAAAGTGACACACATCCTCTTTATCTATCTGTCCTTTTTCAAACCACTCGCAAAATTGATTCCGCGTAATGACCTCGTGGGGAAGAATTTCTCGCTTAATTCTCTCTAAAAGCTTGTGATATTGGTCCACTTTGCTTTGAGAGATCTCTCCATTTTTTACCTTTTTTAAAATCTCTTCTGAAACGGTCTTTGGGGGTTGCATATTACCTCTTCTTGGAATCAAAATGGCTTGTTAACCCACGCCAAGAACCTAAATAGTCCTTCTGTCGACGAGGAGTCGATAGCGCAAAGGGAGTGGGTCTCAATACCTGGTTAGTTTCAAACATAAAAGCTAGCGTCTGGTCTAAATACTTAGGAGTCAAAGACGACTCCGTTCCCATTTTAAAGGCTTCGGTATCGGGGCCATGACCCGACATCATATTGTGAATACTCATTCCACCGGGATTAAACCCATCACCCTTAGCCTCATACTTACCAAAAATGAGTCCCATAAATTCACTCATATAATTCCTATGAAAATAGGGAGGGCGAAACGTGTTTTCAGCCACCATCCAACGAGACGGGAAAATAACAAAATCTACATTAGCGATTCCCGGTACAAAACTAGGAGAGGTCAGCACTGTAAAAATAGAGGGATCCGGATGATCAAAACTCACAGTATTGATCGTGTTAAATAAACTTAAATCATATTTATAGGGGGCATAATTTCCACTCCAAGCCACTACATCTAAAGGTGAGTGAGCGATTTTGGCCTCCCAAAGAGCTCCCTGAAACTTAGTGACCAATTTAAAGTTTCCAGTCCGATCTTCGTAAGCCGCGATTGGAGTTAAAAAATGGCGTGGATTGGCAAGACCATTAGCTCCGATCACCCCTAATGAAGGCAATCGGAAGTTAGCCCCATAATTTTCACATAAATAACCTTGAGCTGAAACTCCTAAAGGAGAGACTTGAAATCGCATTCCCCGAGGAATCACTGCAATGTCTCCCGGCTTAATCGAAAGGATTCCACATTCTGTCTGAATTTTAACCTCGCCAAAACTTGGAATAAATAATAACTCACCATCTGCATTATAAAAAAATCGATCGGTCATCGGTTTATTGGTGAAGTACAAATGAGCTGCACACCCCGAGTTTTGAGCTACATTTCCATTGCCTGCTATCGTAATTAAACCGTCTATAAAATCGGTCGGCTCCGTAGGGCAGGTCATAGGATCCCATCTCATTTGATTGGGCGATGGATTTTTCTCTTCAAAAGGACCACTTTTCAACAACTCATGTTTTAAGGGCTCGAAAGCTTCGTGCAAAACAGAGGGACGAATTCGGTATAACCAAGTTTTTTGATTCTCATGGCGCGGCGCCGTGAACGACGATCCACTTAGCTGCTCCGCATACAATCTATAGTGGGGTTTTTGCGGAGAGTTTTGACCTTTAGGTAAGGCATCGGTCAAGGCTTCGGTTTCAAAACAGTTACCTAACCCACTTTGATATTTCAATTCCACAGGCATACTTGATATATTATTAAACCACTTCTCAATTTTGTCATCTGATTTGGAAGTGTTTAAAAAATATAGATTGTCTCGTTGACAGCCCACATCGAGAAGTTTATTTTTTAAAGGTTAAATACGGTGAAGAATTGGAATTTTTGAAATAAAAAGTGCCCTTATTTGAGGCCTACGTAGTTTAAATTCTCCAAATAATTTCAACTAAGAGAAAGACATGAGAATGGAACACCCTCATTACGGATTCTGGCTACCCCCCAATATTTCTACCCATGGAGCTGAAATCGATAAACTTATTTCGGTTTTGCATTGGTTTATGTTGGTGCTCTTTGTAGGATGGGCGCTCTATTTAGTTTATTGCTTAATTCGGTTTAGAGAACGCCCTGGTCACGAAGCAGACATTTCTGGATCGACCCATTTTTCCCTTCCTAAATACATTGAAATTGGGATTATTATTTTCGAAGCCGTTTTACTGGTCTTTTTCTCATTTCCTATTTGGTCTAAGGTGAAAAGAGATTTTCCAAATGAAGCAGATGCCTTGGTAGTTAGAGTCACGGCAGAGCAATTTGCATGGACCGTTCATTATGCAGGCAAAGACGGAAAGTTTGGACAATTAAAGATCGAGCTTATTGATGGTACCAATCCTGTGGGTCTTGACCGACAAGATCCTAATGGTAAAGACGATATCCTAAGTCCCAACACCTTAAATATCCCTGTTAATAAACCCATCATTGCCAAACTGACCTCTAAAGATGTGATTCATAATTTCTTTTTGCCTGTAATGAGAGTTAAGCAGGACATCATTCCAGGAATGACAGTTCCCGTATGGTTTCAGGCCACGCAAACAGGAAAATTTGAAATTGGCTGTGCTCAACTTTGTGGTGTGGGTCACACGCAAATGCGAGGATTCTTCAATGTAATGTCTCAAGAAGAATTTGAAACCTGGTATCAGGAAGAGGAAAAAAGTTTATTAGCTAGTTCTGATGAACCTTTACCTGGTAAACCTTTGGAAGTCGCAAAAATTCAAACTATTAAAGAGAGTAAATAAATGTCACAAGATACACACAACCACTCACATGGACATGATCACAGTCACTCTATGAGTCATGAATTGCCCTTCTGGCGAAAATATATTTTTTCCACCGATCATAAGGTGATTGGTCTTCAATACGGGATCACCGCCGTTTTTTTCCTGCTTTTTGGCTTTGGTTTAATGTTACTCATGCGATGGCAGTTGGCCTTTCCAAAACAGGCGATTCCTTTAATTGGAAAGCTTTTTACTGAAGATGGAGTGCTAAGCCCAGAACTGTATAATCAGTTTGGAGCTATGCATGGAACTATCATGGTATTTCTTGGAGTGGTGCCTTTAGGCGTTGGAGCTTTTGGTAACTACCTAGTGCCTTTGCAAGTAGGCGCTCAGGACATGGCCTTTCCAAAACTGAACATGATGAGTTACTGGGTTTACTTCATTGGTGGCGTTATCATGTTAGCTAGCTTTTTTAGTCCTAATGGGGCTGCAGCCTCGGGCTGGACCTCCTATCCCCCTCTTTCTGTGGTAGCAGATAATGGCCAAAGTTTTTGGTTGATTGGGATGGTATTTTTAATTACCTCCTCTTTATTGGGGTCGGTTAATACCATTGTGACCGCCATTCAGTTGAGAGTTAAGGGACTTTCCTTTATGCGATGGCCAGTATTGGTCTGGGCTCAGGTAGTCACCGCCTTTTTACTTCTTTTGGCCTTTCCTCCATTAGAAGCTGCTGGCGTTCTACAATTGATGGATCGTTTAGCCGGAACTAGTTTCTTCCTACCCTCTGGATTAGTTGTGAGTGGTGAAGCATTAAAAGTAAGTGGTGGTGGAAATCCAATTCTCTGGCAACATCTTTTCTGGTTTTTAGCTCACCCTGAAGTTTACGTATTAATTTTACCTGCAGTGGGAATTGTAGGAGAGATTATTGCCGTTAATACGAAAAAACCTCTTTATGGCTATAAGACCTTAATCTACTCAATTATATTTTTAGGATTCATGTCTTTTATCGTATGGGCGCATCATATGTTTATGACTGGAATGGGAGTGACGATGAGCACATTCTTCCAAGCCACTACGATGATTATCTCTGTCCCGTCGATTATTATTTTGACGACCTATCTGTTAACTTTATGGGGAGCTTCGATTCGCTACACGGTGCCAATGTTATTTGCAGTCGCATTTTTACCGATGTTTGCCATTGGTGGTTTAACGGGTCTGCCCTTGGGGTTAACGGCTTCGGATATTCATCTCCATGATACCTATTATGTCATTGGCCATTTTCATTATGTGGTAGCTCCTGGAAGCTTGTTTGCCTTGATGGCGGGTGTTTATCATTGGTATCCGAAAATCACCGGCAGATTCATGAGCGACACACTTGGAAAAATTCATTTTTGGTTATCTGTAGTCGCGATTAACGGAGTCTTCATGCCGATGTTTTTCATGGGAATGGCTGGAGTCTCTCGTCGTCTGTATGATCAAACAATCTATGCTCACGGCGCTGCAGCGCAGCCTTTAAATGTCATCATGTCCTGTTGTGCTTGGGCTTTAGCTGTAGCTCAGTTGCCTTTTCTTTACAATATGGCGACCAGTTGGAAGTGGGGCAAAAAAGTTGAGTCGAATAATCCTTGGGGGGGTACGACTTTGGAATGGGCCACAGCCTCTCCTCCACCTCATGAGAACTTCACCACCCCGGTGGAAGTTTTTAGAGGTCCTTATGAGTATTCTTCAAATAAAAAACCTTTACCGCAGTTTGTTCAGGAGGCGTGATGTCAGTTATTATTCCTTATATCGATAAACCCAATCCAGTTACCGGTGTTACTAATGCAAAGCTTGGGATCTGGTTATTTTTGGCCTCTGAAGTAATGTTGTTTGGAGCCTTATTCTCCACACTTATCATTCTCAGAAGTTCAGCCACAGATTGGCCAGCCCATGGTTCAGATGTTCTTAATGTGCCCTTAGCGACGCTAAATACGGTGTTTCTAATCACATCGAGCGTAACTATTGTTCTCTCCTGGGCATCATTAAAGATGAAAAATTTAATGAAGTTTAAACTCTACATGGGTTTGACCGTACTATTGTCCTTTGGGTTTTTAATCATCAAATACTTTGAGTACAGTAGTAAATTTCATCACGAGCATTACCCTTCAACCAGTACTTTTTATGCAGTTTACTTCACGATGACAGGGCTTCATGGACTTCATGTGATCGGTGGCATCATCACCAATCTTTATCTGATGGGGCCTGGAAGTAAAATGTGGAAAACTGAGCCGGAGAGATTTACGGGTCGCATTGAATGTGCAGGCCTTTATTGGCATTTTGTCGACTTAGTTTGGATCTTTTTATTCCCAGCTTTATATCTTTTATAATTTAAAACAGCCGAAGGAGACATCAACATGAGTCACGGAGAAATGACGATCGAGGAAGTGAAGAGGCATCTTAGGGGTTATTACATTGTTTTTGGAGCGCTTCTTTGTTTGACTGTCATTACAGTTGCTATCTCTTACCTGCATCTTCCTATTCATTTAGCCATTTTACTGGCGATGGCGGTAGCAAGTGTCAAGGCTGGCTTAGTTGCAGCCTACTTCATGCACTTAATCTCTGAGAAAAAGATTATTTATTCCATGTTGTGGCTTACCTTAATTCTGTTTATCTTTTTAATGTTGATTCCTATTTTC
>JABMMY010000082.1 GCA_013205415.1 Deltaproteobacteria bacterium | reverse complement strand
GAGCAATATATTCGGAGAGAACGACTTAATGCTGAAGTCGGTAATGAACCCATCGACCCGCCTTTTATTGTGAACCTAAATTACAAATTAGATCTATCGATATTATTAGAAAAAAGGACACGCACCTTTAATAATCTGATCCTTTGTTTTTCAGGGCGGGAGTTTCAAAACGGTGATATCGCAGAGAGCCTAAAGTGCTTTTCTGGGTTTTGCGAGCAGATTAAAACCCTTCTTGTGTTTCATCAGATTACCTCGAGCACTCGAGTGGCTATTATTAGTGACAAAGATTCTTTTTCTTTGCCTGCAGTCATCTCATCATTTTTCAGGTCCTTAAAAAAAGAAAATGCCATCGGCTTTTTAGCCCATATCAATTTTGGTTCCCATCTGTTCTCAGAGACAGAAAAAATAGAAATAGCGAAGCGGGATCTTATTTCTGGAGTGGATACTGAGCTGAAATATAGCCATGACAGAGATCATTTAATTCAACGGTGGGTGCTAGATCTGGAGAGGGTTCCTGCGTCACAAAACGAGGGTCTCACTGGAGGCACCTTAGTTGCTGTGGGCGGAGCGAAGGGAATTACTGCAAGTCTGGTAGAACATTTAATTCGGACATCCCAGTGGGAGGTTCATCTGCTCGGTAGAAGCGCTAGTGATGACCCTTCGGTGCAGGCGACGATTGCAAAACTAAAACAGCACTCTAGTGATATTTATTATTATCAGGTGGATGCTTCAAATCGAGAGGATTTGGAAAAGATTTTTTCTTCTATTTTAAAAAATAGATCTAAGATCGATCTGTTGATTCAAGGTGCGGGAATTGAACTGAGCAGAAAATTTATAGATAAATCAAAGGATGAAATTGAAAGGGAGTTAACAGCTAAGGCGGCGACAACGCTAAGTGTGGGTAGCCTAGGAAACCAATATCAAATTCCCTGTCAGGTTTTGCTCTCCTCAATCGTGGCGCGGTTTGGAAATTCGGGCCAGTCGGTTTATGCAGCCGCCAACACCTTTGCAGAGGTTTTTTGGCGATCCTCTGCCGCCCCCCATTTGAAAAGGGTGATTATTCAATGGGCGCCGTGGGATAAAATAGGGATGACCGAGTCGCCGATTATCTATGAAGTTTTAAAGGGCTCGGGAGTGTCGCTACTAGCTAAAGAACAGGCCGGTAAATATTGGGATGCCGCGCTTCAGTCGGGTGGTGGTGTAGTATGGGATCCTAAAGACCGATTACTATATGAGGGCCCCTTATCGGCCACCCGTTGTTTTGGCACCTCCGCTGTAAAGATGGTTCCTATAAACTCTAGTTTAACTATTCAATTTCCAGTTTCAACTCAATCACACCAAGAGTTAATAGATCATACTATTAATAGTAAAACGATTCTTCCTCTGGCCTTAACGAGTTATTGGTTTTTAGAGATGGGAAGATTATTAACTCGAAAGGAAATTTCATTACATGATCTAAATATTTTTCTCCCATTAGAAATTACGAGTGTGAATCAACAATTGAGTCTTAGCATTGATCAAGATCGAACCGGGGTTGATGTTTTAAAAATGACTCTCTTTGATGGAGGAACGTTAATTGCCGATGCTATAATTAAAACAAAAGCTAAAGAGGAGGCTTCGGTTATTTCGGGTGAGTGTGATGCCACTCCGATAGTAACTCTCTCCTCTAGTGAACTTTATACTGAAGGAGGGTTATTTCATGGGCCTCTTTTTAGAGTCATGGAAAAGGTTGTTTTTTACGGTGACACAGAAGGTAGGGCTCAATTGTATTTTCCATGGCTGCAATCAAGTCTTAAGGCCTCTTGGTTGCCAAGAGTTTTGCTTATCGACGCTGCTTTTCAATTATTAGCCTTGGCTGGACTAGAGCTTAAAAAATGGAGGGGACTTCCTGTGGGAGCAGAGGAAATTCAACTATCGGACAACCTCAGTTTTACCGAGCCTCTTTTTTGGCGAGTTTCAGAACTGAAAATTCAAGAGAATTTTTTGAGGGGAGAATTAAAACTTTTTAATTCTAGCGATCTTTGTTTGGGCGTGATTAAGAATGCCAAGCTTCGGTGTGTTAATGGCTAGCTGTTCATATACAGGGCATACCGCATGACAAAGTTATAAAAGCATTTTCTCGAAATACACTTAGTCTGATCGGGGTATTCAACGTTAAAAATCCTGAAATTTGCTCCCTGGTTTTCTCAAAGACCGGTTGACCATTTATAGAAATTAGAACGTCGTTCAATTGCAACCCAAGACCTGTCAATGCTGTGGAGGTTTTTGTAAATTGTAAACCCTTCACCTGAAGATTTGTAATCGTCTCATTATATTCTGTAATATCGCCGGCCTGATAGATAGCCGTGAGCGCATCGCTCACTTCAGTCAACGAGCTAGAATCGGGAGCAAAAGAGTAGAGGCCTGAGCCATCTTGAAAGTAGGGGGTGTCCACATTAATAATGGCATCATAGGTCATGCGGGCAAGTTGGCTGGCTGGACACGAAGTAGGCCAGGCCTTATTTATTGTATTTTCAATGTCTGAAGGCTGTGTTCTGCCTGCTACCGGTGGGTTACACATATTAAAGGTAATATTGAGGGTGTAAAGAAAGGGGGAACCTGGAATTTTAGTAAGACGGACACTGGGGTTACTCTCTGGAATAAAAACGGTAGCTCCACTGGGAGTGCTAACCACTCCCTTCGGATAATCAAATGTTTTTGTCGTGTAAGGATAGGGAGGGGATGTTTTGGGATAGGGATTCTTACAAGAGATCAAGTCCGGCACTAGGTAGGCATCGAGAGTGTATTTAGCATTAGGAGCCAAACCTCTCGCCGAACAAGGAATTTCCGGGGCTGGGCTGTTAGGGGGATTTCGTAATCCTAAGGCATCTGGGTATCTTGCAGCCAACTGAAGATCTATTAATACCTTTGTAGCTAAGGGATCAATTAGCAATTTAAATTGATTCTGATTGGCTATTCTCCGTGCTAAATTTTTAGAGGCTGTGATTCCGCGTAAAAAGATAAGTGAAGTAGTAAGGGTTACTATCGACACTACTATGACACCTAATAGAACCCCACCCCCTTTAGAATTTTTTAATTGTCGAAACATGCAGGTATTGTCATACTAACATAAACAATTAAAAAAAAAATATCCTTAAAGTTCATGAATCCTTTTAAAAAAAATATAAATGTTAAGGGCACTACTATTATTGAGCTTCTCGTAGCTTCGGTCATTTTAATGGTGGGGTTTTTAGGTATAGAAAGACTTAAATCATCTCTCATTAGGCAATCAATGGTAACTAACGCAAGCAATGCGGTGTTGTCCGAGCACCGAGCGATTAACGCTCTAGTTCAGTCTATTCCAATCTCAGAGGCTACCTCTATTTTTTGTCCTGCACCTCATCCCTATTTCACCTATCAAAAAAATAATGACGGTTCTGATTTTTGTAATCAGAGCATACCTGCTCCCACACCTTCCTATAATCTTAACAGGTGGCAGAACCTATCGGCTGCCTATTTTAACTATACGATGGGAGATAACAATCGAGCGGGAATGTTAAACCCCGTGTTAACCCAAAATAATTTTGATGCTCTGAATTTACCCGCCTTACTAAACGGCGCAGCTTGCACCAATTGTCATAAGGCTGGTGGCAGTGTAACAGTACCTAGAGATTTTACGAACTTCGCAGCCCTAACTACTACGCAGCCGCCCTTTGTAGCCCTTATGGGTCTGGGCACTCCTATGGGAAGGCGTCTTTTAACTCCACAAATTACATTCCCAGGTTTACGGGATGCACAAGGCAATCTGGTTCAGCATGTACTAAACTTCACGAGTCAACAAACATCGCTTAACAGTAATGTGGCAGACAACTACGAATATAATTGCTTCCCACTAGTTCCACCAGATGAAAAAGTAATAAAGGGAGAAAGAAATCAGTGTCCTGATCTGCCGGTCTGTCCTAACGAGGGTGTTCTTGATTCGAAGTGTATCGAGATAAATATTGATTCAGGCAACAGTAAACACAGCGGTAACACAAGATGGGATTTACACTATGGCTGTTGGCAGCACAGAATTACGGAGGCCACCGCTTTTTGTACTCATGGTGTTTATAGGCCTAATAGCTTAAAAATTGTAGATCAAAACGATCGCTGTAAGAACCGACTCAACATAACCCCCAATGTTATATATAAACCTACCTATCAGGGTGAAACACGTCCGGTTCATCTACATTACGATACCTGGGACTGTTACGACCCTATAGATGGATGGGCTAACTCCACGCAAACTCGTTGGGGAGTGAACTACACATTAACAACCACATGGACCGATGTAAGAGAACCCATTCCACGCGTGATGGTGTCTACTGGAGCGCTAGAATGAGATTCAAACGGTCGATTGGTTTTACTTTAATTGAATTGATTGTGTCTGTGGCAATGCTTGGAACGCTACTGCTTTTTTTATCCCCCCTTTTGGGTGGAGCGCTAGGGGGTAAAACCCCCAGGGAACTATTACGGAAGGCTGAGGTCGCGAGCGATTCCCAGCAGCTAATCCAACGATTAAGATTTTATTTTAGTAGAGCTCGAGATGGAGCCTTTACTCAGGGCCCGGCAGTGTTGTTTCTGGGAGTGAATCTAGCCTCGAGTGCGTTGGTAGTTAGAAGCGACATGCGTCCCTGTACCACCTTTAATCCAATGAATAGTGCTGCTAACTTAAATAGAATAGAGATCTTTTCTAGTGCTCCCAATAATAACACTCTAACAGCTAACCTCCCTGGGGGCGGAACCCAAGTTTTAACCTCTGCTTGTGGAGCCGACTGGGGACTCAGTATCAGAGAGTTTAATCTTGGGGGCGGACAAATTAGTGCGACTTGTAACCGATTCATCACGAACTTAAATTATGCAGTCATTGGGAACTCTAAATTAACTGGAGCTGATATTTTTAATCTTGATTTCGCGGCTCAAACCGAAACATTTTGGAATGGCCAGATGATGGGTCAAAATCCAGTGTTTTTTAACCTAACTAGCTCTTATGGGAACTCCAAAAACGCGCCCATGGTGGCCTGTTCTCAATGAGGAGATGTTAAGTAGTTTCTCCTTTAATGTCTTGGGCTAATAGCACTCAGCGGTGTTTTACAATTGATGGGTCGAGGGTTTACTTGCGAATGATTCCAGGGTGAAATAGGAACATTAGTGAGTTGCTTTTTTAGTTCGGGATATTTTTCTAAGGCGGTTTCAATGGCGAGCTTCGAGGTACCTTCCCCTTCATAAAATTTTATTTCTGAAATTTTAGGAAGTCGAGCGTTATATAAATAGTGTTTCCTATTCGTAGCAAAAACATTCCATAGAGCTAACTCGGCCGGATGAGTCACGGTAAAACGGCCGGTCTCTGCGACCAAAGACTTTAAAATAGATTCACCGACAATACTAGGTTCCTGGATAAGCTTGATATATCTATCTTTAAGGACATCCCCGTCCTTTCTTTGTGCAGCTTTTCGCCAGGTATCCTCACGAATATAGGCAAAGCTAGAATATTGGTTTAAATAGAGGACCAATTTCGTAGCCTCAATTGCGGTGGCTGAATTCGCATGGGTGGTGTGAGCCATTAGCCTTTTAAAATATTTAACTCCCTGATCAGAGGAGTCATGCATGGCTATCTCTGCTATTTGTCGCAGTTGCCCTTCGGTGGGATTTGAAGCCTCTAAGGCCGCTTTTATCTCTGCGATTTTAACAGGGGAATGTTCAGAGGTAGTCGGATTCCCCATGCTACGGGTCGGCAAGCCAATAGAAAAATAAAGAATTAAAAATAGGGTAGATATGTATTGCATAGATTTCCCAAATGGTTCAGTGAAATTAATTAGGGCAATTCCAAATTCAAGTTTAAGTTTTTAGCTACCTGAAACGATTCCTTTGAAACCATCTCTAATACAGAAAAAACACCCGCAATAATTCCCTCGGCATCTAAATGGTGATAATGAAAAATGTCTGAGGTCGTTCCAGACTTTGAGGTTTTTCTTACGGCTAAGCATTTTTGCGTGGCGCCGACAATAGATCCAATATTATCTAAAAGACCGGGCTCACCATCGTGTACCGAAAGAATAGGAATTCTTCCTCCCTGGAGAGAAAGCCATTCGCTTTGACTAGAAACTTCAGCCCCTTTATTTAAATAAATATTGCCAGAAATACCGAGCCCTACCTTTAAATGCTCATAGTTATTCAAGTCTGCAAAATTACTCAAAAGTAGATCGGAACTGGTGACAATAAAAACGTTGGCGTAAATCCCTTTTTCTAATAATTGGTCCGAAGCCTTTATGGCCTCTGCTACAAGAGCACCCATTGCAAAAATGTGAACGACATTATCTCCGGCTGTATAATCCTCATACCCACGGTAATCGATCAGTGCATATCCGCCCTGTAGCGTGTGCTGACGAATGATTTCAAATATTTCAGCATCAGAAATATTCTCGCTAGTTTTTGCAGACTCCAAATTTAAAACTACCGACGAGTCTGTTTTGAAACGTAGTTGTTTTTTTAGCCGCTCCAACCACTCTTTCTGAACGATTCCTTTAGTCACACAGCGGATCAAAAGCGATTCTCTATTCTTATCCTCTTTAGTGAAATGACGTCTCAATCCATCGGCTAGGATCCACTCTAACTCTTTTGCAAAGCAGGGCTCCCAGGTGACACAGTTTGGAATTTGAAAGTCAGACTTCCAAGAGTGCTGGGCCCCTTCAGAGGAGAGAGTAATTCCACTAGGAGTTCCAATGGTCGCAAATGAGGAGTGCCAATATAAATTATAATAAAACTGATCGTGGGCGCGCTTAATAAAGAAATCATAAATAGTCATCGCCGGGAAAAATGGAATTCCTGTAAAGTGAAAAAACTTTCCAATGGATCCCGCTGCCGACATGCAATTGCCCTCGGCAATTTCAAAACGAATATGACCCGAACGACTATCGGCATGGGGCATCACATCTGGAGCCCTATTATCCTTGGCTCCGTATTCGGCCTCGAAATCTTTTTGTCCCACATTACCGTAAAGTTTTCCGTTCATGTTGGTGCTAGTATTAGTAGAGCTTCCCACATCCGGAGCCATCGTAAGAAAGAAACGGGCAACCTGTCCCCATCCATTATCGGGACTCCCCTCTTTATTCCCTCTATCTCCTCTAGCTAAACGATCCAATTTTGCCGCAATCTGTCCCCACATCCACTGGGTGTGTGCTACGGGATTAAATTTTAAGGCAGCGATATCAAAGTCAACGGGCCACTGAATGGTTTTTGCCTCCTCAAGCCAGGCCTGTTTTTTATCGGAAACCTCACTTATGATCTCATTAATTCCTGTAAGAAGTTGTTCCCTTCGTTTGACTAAAAACTTTTCCTCGTCTGAGTCTGGCAAGAAATCGGCAAACGGATCTTCATAAGAGGCCCCGAGGGTTTTTCCGATCTCTCTGATCTCCTCCTCTTCGGGCATGGCTGAGTGATTTCCGGAGTGGGCCTGTACCGCAAGGCCACGTCCTTTGATCGTATATGCGACGATCAAAGTGGGACGGGTTCTATCTATCTTAGCCTCTTTAAAGGCGGTGATTAAACATTCTAAATCATGCCCGGCTAAATTACTGAAGGCTTCATGCACCTCGGCATCAGAATATTTTTCTAACCAAGATTTTAATTTCTTAGATTTTTCTATTAAAACCTTTCGAGTGAGTTCGGGACGGTTGGCAGATAAAACGGCTTGGAATTCATAATCGGAAAATTCTTTTTCTAGGACGCGCTGAAACTCATCTCCACCCGGTTTTTTAAAAAGTTTTTCACGGATCTTTCCATGCTGTAGTTTCACACCGGTCCAACCATTGGCCTCTGCTAATCGCACAATCCTATCGGCATCACTACCACCCAAGGCCTTTTCATTTAGCATTCGGGTTCCATCTAGATTTTGACGATTATAATCTACAATCCAAATTAAATTTCCAAGTTGTCGTTCTCCAGCATCGGGCATGGCTTCGTGCAGAGACCCCTCTCTAAACTCGGAATCTCCCATCAAACACCAGAAGGTGGGGTCTTCATTGAGTGTGAATTTATGGTCCTTCGCAAATTGGTATCCCAAGGAGGTATAGAGGGCATTCACAGGCGGAATTCCCACCGAACCGGAGGGAAAATATCTGAAGCTATCGGGGTCGGCCTCGGCGTGATAGGACTGAAAAACCGGTTCCCCTTCACTTGAATAATGACGTAAATGGTGCATGGCTAGTTTTCGTTGCTCGGTTGAAAACAGCTCATTGTTTTCGGTGCGAAAATTATGGAGAAGACAATTAAGCGCGTGGTCCATAGGTGAGACATGGGGTTTGAAAGCAAAATAGTCTTCGGGCTCTCGCATGACTAAATGAATTGCACTTAAGATATGCTGAGAAGAGGCGCAGGCTGTAGGGTGTCCGCCTACTTTAGGCTCCCCCTTGCCAATTTCCGGTCGATTATTAGCGATATCGATCATTCGTAACACCATGAAATAGGCACGGTCACAAATATTATTTAAAATAGAATAGTCGATAGGTTTCGATGCGGGTGTGTCTCTAGCGATTTTTTTACCTGTTTTTTTCTTATCTGTTTTCATAACTCACCGAATAGGAATTTCTTAGTATCTAGGAATTTTAACTCTATTAGTAACGCTTACAAAGTGAAAATTTTATTCAGAATCAACCGTGTCTCCGCCTATTAAAAATTGAGTGCATTCTCTTGAGAAACCAAACTCAGATAGATCTTTAATTCTGTCGACATAGAGCTTTCCTAAGAGATGGTCACACTCATGCTGCACAACGGTAGCGGCAAACCCCTCGGCAATAAACTCTACCTTTTCTCCCGTTTGATCCCATGCCTTTACTGAAATTTTATTGGGACGGGCTACCTTACCTCTTAGCCCGGGAAGGCTTAAGCAACCCTCCCAACAGGAGGCGGTTTCCTCTGTTAGATTTTCTATCGTCGGATTAATTAAAACTCGGATTTGGCCCTTCGTATCGGGGTCAAAATCCCAAAGCATCACGACTAGCTGAAGGCTTTCATGAATTTGTGGAGCTGCAAGCCCTCGTCCATCATATTCAAACATCGTGGCAACCATATCTTTAATTAGTGTTTGTATTTCAGGCTTACTAATATCTGCTTCAGCAATAGGCTTTGCTATCTGCCTTAAAATAGGGTGACCCATGACTGCTACTTTTCTTATCGCCATACGTATCGCTACTCCTTAAAAGGAAGTTTAAGTCTTTTATATTCTGTAATAATTTTAAGTCGATTATAAAGAGCGATCTTAGCTCCCTCTAAAGGCTGATGAACATCTTTGGTGAAGTATCCGGTGGTAAAGAAGAATCCTTTAGTGCTAGTGACGCTCTTGATAAAATCTTTGAATTCAAAAATCGTAGGCAATGATACAAAACGGTGGTCGGCATCTATTTTGAAAAAACCGAGTACATAATTTCCGAAAAAAAACTCATTGGTGCTTGCTGCAATCCAGTAGACCTCATTCTCGCTAACGGTGACTCGATCCTTTATCTCTAATTTATTTTCTTCACAAAGTTTTTCTCCTACTACATAGAGGTCTTCAAGAGTTAGCTCTCGAATTTCTTTGGGATCAATTAAAGAATCATCTTCAGGTGGAACTAATTGTAGTGGCTGTGGAGTTTTTTGACGGGTGATAATCATGGCAAGACCAAGCCCGATAAAGACGGCAAAGAAAGCTAAAGTGAAGATGTTAAACATATGAGTTGTTGATTACCTCTCCTAAACCGCCAGCGCCCGGAACGATATATTGTTTGTCATTAAGGCCGCGCTCCTCTTTCCAGAAGGTACCTGGAATTGAATTGAGTGCTTTTTCAGAACTTAAACCTCGGTCGAGACGTAGCGCAAAAATAATAACCTCAGGATAGTTTTGTGTGACGTGCGCTAAATATTCCGGAGTGATAATTAGGTGCATAGCGATGTATTTGTGGGCCTTACCATGAGCCCGATAAATATCCATTGCAGTTTTAATTGTCGAGCCGGTGGCGCCCATCGGATCGGGAATGATCACATAATGATCTTTAATATCGCCACCAATTTTTAATCCTCCAAGACTAGTGCCGATCACCTTTTCCTTGTCGTCTACTTTTCTATTAATGCTGATATGATCCTGTCTGATCCCCTCAGGATTTAGAATGTAATTAAAGGCATCAAAACAAATTTGTGAGGGCACCGTTCCCGCTCTGGCTAGATTGACACAGACTACTTTAGTTAACGGATCAACTACCCTGGCCTCAAAGTTCCCTTCGGGGTGACTCACTGCCATTCGTGTTTCCAGTTGCTTTGTAATCAAAGGGAACTCTTGATTCACTACAATTTTAACAAGTTCGCGATACAAAATATTTAATAGTTGATTGATCAAAGGCTGCTTGCAATCGGTTCGACAGAGTTTAGAAAGAGTTGTGAAAAGATAATGGTCACTCAAAATGTGAACCTGCTTACCATATAAATGGGAGCTCTCAGATAGTGTGTAACTACGCTCGGAATATTGAGGGTCTTTTAAAATTTTCTGATTCATCGTTTATAGAAAACCTCAAAATGAAGCGCGATGTCAAGTATTCTATGGAAATTGGAGCACTAGAAACAGCTAAGTATTCAACACGTTGCGGAATGAGTTGACCCCAACTCCTAGAGTCCCTTAAATCACTAAAAATTGAATCCTCCCTTATAGAAAGCGCCAAAACATGCAGCTAAGTTTAGATCTTGATGAGTATGTGGTTTTTGATCTGGAAACCACAGGGTTATCTCCTTGGGGAGGAGATGAAATTATCGAAATTGGAGCGATGAAGGTTTGGGGACAAAAAATTGAGGAGTCGCAAACCTTCCATTCTTTAGTGAACCCCAAGCGATTGATTCCGGAATATGCCACCAAGGTAAATGGGATCACAAATGAGATGGTAAATGCGGCCCCAACCATAGATGAGGTTTTTCCGAAGTTCTTAGATTTCGTAGGAGCCTCTTGGCTGGTCGCTCAGAATGCTCGTTTTGATATGTCATTTGTTATGAAGTATTTAATGCAGTTTCGTATTAAGCGACAATTTGAGGTTTACGATACGATGCTATTTTCTCGTCGAGCCTTTCCTGGTGAAAGTAAACACAACTTAGATATTATTTGCTCGAGACTTGGTCTAAAGGTGATTGCTGAAGAAAGACACCGATCTTTGGGTGATGTGAAGTTAACGGCGCAGGCCTTTGTAATATTGCGCGATCGTCTCGGCGGTAATTTACCCAATCGTGAAAAGTATTCGGTCTAGTGGGTCAAAACGGTAAATTCGGGAAATGACCACCTTAGTTTAATGATATTGGGGGTGAGCGAAGCCACCGATCTTCCCGCTTCGGAACAGGGAAGTATTTGAATCTCTGGAAGCACCTTGTGATTCAACCAAAATATTTCTTGAATCGAGCTGGAATAACCTACCACTCGATAGATTGAGGTTGCATTTTTTTCTGCGGCCATGCAATCAAAGATTTGGAGGGTTTTAGTCTGTGAAGTGCCTACATCTTCGATGATTTGTAGGATTTGGCGTTGGGGTTTATGCCACGATAACCAGCTTAATTTATTAACCTGATAAAATACAATAACTCCCGAGAGCAGGCCTGTGAAAACCAACGAGGTGCCCACCAGTTTTTTATTTAGTAAAGCGGTGGGCAATGATAATCCAATCAAAAAAAGCAAATAAAAACCTGGGCAAAGCAACCATCCTGGTGAAAAAAATCCATGACCCACATAGGTAATGAAAAAAGGAATAAAGAAAATGGCATAGCCCACTCGAGAGAGCATACCTTTGAAATATTCGGAGGG
>JABMMY010000081.1 GCA_013205415.1 Deltaproteobacteria bacterium | reverse complement strand
TTTTATTTTAATGATGTTTGTTTGGAATTTTTCCTCACTAATTCCCAATACTCCATCTTTAATTTATTATTTTACCGTTGAAAAACATTTTACCTCCGCAGAGTATGGAACGGTCGCCTCCGTATTTGGTTTCTTCGGTATCTTAGGATTGCTGCTATCTGGAAAACTTTATCGAAAATATAATTTTCACGCCCCCTTTGTTTATGGAACCGCTTTTTTAGCAACGATGGGAACCTTATCAATTCTATTTTATGATCACCCTTATGTGCTAACTGCCATTTTTGCCATCTCCAGAATTGGAAGTTCTACCGTTACTATGGGAACCTTTTTCTTGCGCCAAACTAATATTCCCAAGGGAAAAATTGGCGGGACCAATGCTGCCTTAAGAATGTTTTTTATGTCGTCGGCCCCTCTATCGGCTCTGCTTCAAGGGTTTCTTATTAAACACTTTAGCGTTAAGGTCTCGCTAATCATCGGTTGCATCCTGCTATGGGCTACCGTTTGGTATTCGTTTAAGGTGGCAAAGGCCTATCTGATTCTGCCTAAAAAAAGGAAGGGATTGGCAAGGGCGGCCTAGTTTTCTTCCCCTTTTTTCACTTTTTCGCTCTCTGGTTTAGTCTCCACACCCCCGTCCTCCTCCTCGACAGGAACCCGACACTCTTCATTGGCCCACCTACCCAAGTCTTTGTCTTTGCAGTATTTACTGCAAAAGGGTCGAAAATGATTATTTTCCCAATGGGACTCTACTTTACAGCTGGGGCATTTTACTGTTTTCATTCCTTAGTTCTAACCCTTTGGCCGTCTTGACTCAACCCTCTAGTATGCTAGATTGACCCGCGTTTCGTTTCACAATCTATTTGGAGGTACTTATGACTATTAAGCCATTACGCGACCGAATTATCGTTCGTCGAATGAATGAAGAGGAAAAAACTAAAGGTGGAATTATTATTCCTGATTCTGCTAAGGAAAAACCACAAGAAGGGGAGATCATTTCTGTGGGAGCTGGAAAAGTTTTAGATGATGGAAAAATAATGCCTCTTGAAGTTAAAAAAGGGGACCGAATACTTTTTGGTAAATACTCCGGAACTGAAATCAAAATTGACGGAGAAGAACTTCTAATGATGAGAGAAGAAGAAGTTTTAGGAATTTTAGAAAAATAAGGAGATATTATGTCAGCAAAAGAAATTATTTTTAGTGAGCATGCAAGAGCAGCAATCATGAAGGGTGTTAACACTCTTTCTGACGCTGTAAAGGTAACCCTAGGACCCAGAGGCAGAAACGTTGTGATCGAAAGAAGTTATGGAGCTCCATTGATTACAAAAGATGGCGTCACTGTAGCAAAAGAGATTGATCTTGAAGGTCGTTTCGAAAATTTGGGCGCACAAATGGTTAAAGAGGTCGCTAGCAAAACTAACGACGATGCCGGAGACGGAACTACTACCGCAACCGTTCTTGCTCAAGCTATTTATCAGCAAGGCGTTAAGGTGGTAACTGCCGGGCTTAATCCTATTGAAATTAAAAGAGGGATTGATCAAGCCGTTGAAGTTGTAGTTCAAACCATCAAATCATTTAGCCGAAAAACAGAAGGCAAAAAAGAGATTGAACAGGTAGGAACCATTTCAGCAAACAACGATTCCACCATTGGAAAACTGCTTGCTGAAGCCATGGAAAAGGTGGGCAAAGAGGGCGTGATAACGATTGAAGAATCTAAAACCGCCGAAACTAGCCTCGAAGTTGTAGAAGGAATGCAATTTGATCGTGGTTATTTGTCTCCTTACTTTGTAACTAACGCAGAAAAGATGGTGGTTGAATTAGAAGAGCCTCTCATTCTTTTGTACGACAAAAAATTAACCAACATGAAAGATCTTTTGCCACTACTTGAAAAGGTAGTTCAGCAGGGACGTTCCTTGTTCATCATCGCAGAAGATGTTGAAGGAGAGGCTTTAGCCACTTTAGTCGTAAACCGACTACGTGGAACTTTCAAAGTTGCTGCAGTAAAAGCACCTGGTTTTGGTGATCGCAGAAAAGAGATGCTCGCTGACTTAGCTACTCTTACCGGAGGAACTGTTATCTCCGAAGAGATGGGAATGAAGTTAGAGGCAACTCAGTTAACCGATCTTGGAAAAGCCAAGAAGGTAACTATCGACAAAGATAACACCACTATTATCGATGGTCTTGGAACCAAACAAGATATCGATTCTAGAGTAAAACAAATCCGCAAACAGATAGAGGCTACATCCTCCGATTACGATCGAGAAAAACTACAAGAGAGATTAGCAAAGCTTGTGGGCGGTGTGGCTGTGATTCATGTCGGAGCTGCAACTGAAGTAGAAATGAAAGAGAAAAAAGCTCGCGTGGAAGATGCCCTAAATGCAACTCGTGCGGCTGTAGAAGAAGGAATTGTAGCGGGTGGAGGAACAGCTTTACTAAGAGCTATTTCTAGCCTTGATACATTAAAACTTTCTGCTGAACAACAGGCCGGAGTGAACATTGTTAAACGTGCATTGGATGAGCCTCTGAGACAAATTGCAGCTAATGCAGGTCATGAGCCTGCGGTTGTAATCTCAAGAGTTCAAGAAAACAAAAACCCGCATTTTGGTTTTAATGCTCTCACTGAGAAGTATGAAGACCTTATTGCAGCAGGGGTTATCGATCCTACTAAAGTGGTTCGATGTGCTCTTCAAAATGCAGCGAGCGTGGCAGGGATGTTATTAACGACCGAAACGTTAATTGCAGAAAAGCCAAAAAAATCAAAGTCCGCTCCATCTATGCCTGAAGGCGATTACGGAATGTAATTTTTCTTTAGCTAAGATCTTAAAGGGCCCGGTGCGATATAGCATCGGGCCTTTTTACTTTTGTAGTAGCGTTTATTGAGCCACAATCTGCTTATAGGTTTTTACCACTCGTTCTGTAATGGCTGGCCAGTCCAGGTGCTTTGCTACCCAACTTTGGCAAATTTTTATCTGCTGTGATCTTTCTGAGATTGAAAGGGCATAGGTCTGTTTCAATTTTTTATTTAAAGAGGCTTCTGAGGTATCATGATAAATTAAATTCGGTGCAAACTCCTCGACGTATTCTGCACCGCCACTTTTTTCTGGAAGTATACAAAGGGTGCCGGCGGCGAAGGCCTCAAAAATAGTTCTGCCGAAAGGCTCCTCAATAGCGGGATAAATAACTGCGATGGCACCCGTTAAAAGTTTTGTTTTCTCCAAACCATAAATGGGGGCTTCGATAGTGATTTTTTTTTCTAGTCTTAAATTCGCAATCAACTCTTTTAATCGCACGTCATAGTTGCGCTCAACAGGGCCAACTAAACGGAGTTGAGAGTAGGCATTTTCAGAATTAAAAAGTACGAAGGAACGAATTAGGAATTCTAAGTTTTTGCGGGCTTCTATTCTACCTAGATAAAGAAAGTAGGAAGGTGTGGGCTCTTCTGCTTTTACACACTGAACCGGTGCTATTCCATTAGGAATTATGATAAAATTTTCTTTTTTTACTCTGTAAGTGTGACATTGCTGCTCCTCAAACTTACTTAGCAGAATGACTTTATCGGCATGTCTTACAATCCAGTTTCCGAGTAGGATATTAAATATTTTTTTTAGCTTGGGCCGACGATAGGCAGCCCACAGCATTCCCCTGGGATGTAATACATAGGGGGTGTGATATCGAGAACAGAGACGTGCAAAAAAATAGTTCTCCCAAAACCAGTGGCCATTAAGGTGAAATAGATCGGCATTACGAATCTCGGTATTCAAGGAGTGCCATGGATTTAAAAAAGCAATAAATACTGAAATGGGCGAAAAGGAACGAACCTTTGTTAATCCCTGAGCGTCTGTAAAGTTTCGATCCCATCTGTTAGATCGTGAAAGCAGGAGAAGGTCGTGATCCTTTGACAACTCAAAAGCTAACGAGCTTTCCGAAACTGCAGCCCCACCAAAGTGCGCCGCTAAACTAGAACTAAGAAATAGGATTTTCACAGAGTCCAATTATAGCATCATCGTACTCTAAGAGTATTCGAGCTACTGGCTCATGACTTGAAATAAATGACCAGGGTGGTTTCTGGCTTTTAAATACTGGCCGGAATAATAGAGATAACCCAGGTTGTAATAGGGAGTTTAAGTGACGTATTCCAAAGTAATCCTAGCCTTAAGTGTCTTATTATTATGCATTGGTTGTGGCAATAACCGGCAGGATCAGGCTCCTTGGCCAGCTAAGATCACGATTAAAGGTTTTAGTGAAGCTGAGCGTAGTGCAGTACTGGAACAATTAACCGGCTTCTCAACCACTATGGGGTCTGAGGTTTTTTACTTTGATGACCGCCCTGGCCAATTTCAAATCACCATCACTAAGGTAGACCCCACACCCGAAACAAGTTCAAGAGCCGGCCTTGCAACCTATGATGAGAGGTCTTGCGATGTGGAACTATCTACGACGCTATTTACGGAAGGATTTAGTCGTTATTTAGAGCCCGTTTTGTGGCATGAGTTAGGGCATTGTTCTGGAATGGGACATGATAGTAAAGAGACCGAGTTAATGTACCGATTCGCCCGCCTTGAAGGGTTCTACGGATCGGACGCCATCGATCGTTTTATGCTTAGTTTTGCCACCTTAACCCATCTAATAGTTAAAGAGACTGTGGCTGCTAGTTTTATAAATTAATTTAGGTCTCGATTTAGAGGGCAACTATTTTTTCTAACGACGAGTGGTTCCAAATAATAAATTAACTCCAGCAGTAAAGCTGTGAAGTCGTCCCACATTAGGGAGGAAGTATCCGGCTGTGAGTGCTAAGGAGGCCCAACTATAAATCTTTATTTCAGCGTTCACACTAGGATGAAAGACAATGAAGCCACCTGAATTTAATTTTTGAACAATTTGATTGCTGTCGGTTTCAAAGGTAATTTTTGCAATCGAATATCCACCACCACCGATTAACAATCTCGCATTAAACCAACTGCCGATAACGTACTCGCCTACAACTCCGCCGTATCCCATACCAAAGGCAAGATTGTCAGATCCATTCCAAAGAAACCCACCACCACCACCGCCACCCAAACGAAATTTTGGAGTCACCCAAGCATAGCCGATACCACCAATTACCACAGGGCTTCCGGTCACGCCCGGATCAAATCCAGTGAGGGAATTAGCG
>JABMMY010000080.1 GCA_013205415.1 Deltaproteobacteria bacterium | reverse complement strand
TTTTTAAAAAAAAATCTTAAATCAAACTTTCTCAGCATAAATAACTTCAATCACAGCCCCTTTTGCAGGAGCTAGACCTGTAAAAATAATAGAGTTCGAAGCCTCATCAAAAATATAATTTTCGGGTGCAAAAGAGATGAGTTCCTGATCTACATAAATACTAAAACCGGTTCCTGTTGAAACTTTCGATAGTTTGAAAATATTACCTCGGTCTGCAATCACCTGAGCCACACCGTTAAAACTCGCGGCTAAATTAGCATTACACACACTTCCGCTTGAACTTAATCCTCCCATGGCCTGCTGAAGAGCGACATATCGGCTACCTGCAAATTCAACTTCACAAGCCGCAGAGGCAAGACCTACGATCGGGAATGTCATCACTTCGCTATTTTCATTATTTTTTACACTCTGAAAATAGTCGGTGTAACGACTTAGAGGATGGCTAATCCAATGAGTATTATTTTCAGGCTGCACGCCCCAGCACTCCTCTTTGCAGGACCAATCATCGGAGTCACTCATAAAAACAATAATAAGAGGAACCCCTGTGCGACTAAATTCGGCCCCGTGTTGAAACACCGCTTGATAGGCGGCCTCTAATCCCTGCTCCCAAAAAGCGGTATCGGATTGTTCGATATTCTCCATAATACCGGCAAAGGTTAAAGCCGCATTAACATCGGTGCTCTTCACCACCTTGACACCACTACTAGAGGCCACTAAATGGCCCCTGACACCCTTGCTATCGGGAAGCACAGGCCCAACCCCTCCAAACATATCCACCGTCGTCACAGCAATCTGATAGTCGATAGCCTTACGACTATTTAAAACATTTAAGAAGGTCTGCATATTGTCCTTCACGTAGTCTCTGCGATCCTTAAAACTACCTGAGGTATCGAATACAAAAAGAAAATCATACTTACGCTCGTTGTAGGACTGCACAAAGACATCACTGCGAAGTACGTTAGAGTACACGCCATCTTTAGTGGTGCATCTAGCGGTGACAAGAAGAGCCACAATCCATAAACTTATTTTTACGCAATGTTTCATATAATATTCCCAACACATTATTATTGTTATCTATGCAAGAGGAGTGGAACTAACGGACAGCGCGGCATGCATTTCAATTTCTAGTTTTATAATACGCCGCTTATAAGTTTTTTTTCACAATCTGCCGAACTACATCTTCAGAGCCCTTAAAAGTATTGGAGACTCTTTATGAATTCATATTTATTAAATGATAACCACAATAATCGACATAATTTTGAACTATGTATTCATTGATTAATTTAGTTAAAGATCTGGAATGGCCCATTTGGCCTCCTTGTAAATGACGTTTATACTGAGTTTATCAAGGATAATAATAGTTAGATTTTAAGAGGTGTTTTATGAAGCCTAATAATCCAAAACAAAATAGCTCTCCCCAAAGACTCAGAGCCTTTTCTCGCGTTGACCTGGCAGGAGATGTGTTAATTCATAATGAGGCTGAACTCTATATGGCTCCACTCCGTAATCTCAGTGCCGGTGGCTGTTTCGTTAGCCAATTACAAAACATTCCCAAGGGCTCTGAGGTCAAGATTGTAGTTCGTTCGCCGAGACTTTCCACACCCATTCAAGCCAAGGGAATCGTCGTTAGAATTGAAACTGGGAAAAAGGCAGGACTAGCGATTGAATTCACATCGATCCCACACCAGTTTCGAGATGCGATTCAGGCCTTAGTTTATGAAGAGAGATTACAATGCGCTTTTAAGATCACATAAGGACAACTATGAAACAACTTCACTCTATTTTTTTACTCATCCTTTCCATGGGGGCTATCACGATGGCCTCCTCCTCCTCTACTAATAAGATTAAAATACAGAAAAAAAGCACCCTAAAACTACAGCAATATAATTCTGACACCGACTATAGCGTAGAAAAACAGGCCCTATTAAATAAGAAAAGGGTCACTCTGATTCAGGATATTAAAAAATTCATTAGAGAGGCGAAATCGGTAGATCAAAAAACGGAACTAAACCTCAGACTGGGAAGCCTCTATATGGAGGAATACCACTTTATGATGTCGCAGGCCCAGACCCAATTTGAAAAAGAGACCGCCCATTATAATAAAGAAAATAAAGGGGGCGGTCGCCCTCCCCAACTAGACACCTCAGAGGCTACGGCCTCGCAACAAAAGGCTAAAACTCTTTACAGGGATCTATTCACTCGCTATCCCTCTCATCCTAAGCGCTCAGAATTTATGTATTTCCTAGCTATTCTTAGTCAAGACCAGGGCAATATTAAAGAGTCGATGGGTTTCTTAAAACGAATTACAGAGGAGTCCCCCTCCTCAAAATATTACAATGAGGCCTTGGTACAACTAGGGGACTACTTTTTTGATACTAATAAATTTTCCGACGCCGAACTCTATTTCAATAAGGTGATTGCGAAAAAAGATCCCAAAACTCTCCACTATGCCACCTATAAAAAGGCATGGTGCGCCTATAACGGCCAAAAATATCAGGCCTCGCTGAATCTTTTTAAATCGATCATTGAATCTGAGTCTACCGAGAATTCCAACTATTTAATGCGATTAAAAAATGAGGCCCTTAGAGATATTGCCCTTCCCCTAACCGAACTCCATTTAGGTGAAGAGGCCATCTCCTTTTTTCGCGCTCAGGGGGATCCGTTCCACAGAACAGGGGTCGAGTCGATGGCCAATTTAGCGATGGAAAAGGGAGATTATAAAAATTCAATTCTATTTAATGAATATCTCTTGGGTATGGATAATAACGGCGCAAAAAACCCAAACTATGATCTATCTCTTATTGAATCGCTACGGCTCAGCGGAAATAATAGCCGAGCGGTTCAGCGTCTTTTTACTCAACTTCCCAATTATATGGAAGGGGCGAGTTGGTATGAATTAAATGCGGCCACACCTGCAGTCATAAAAAGTGCAGCGACCGGCTTCGAGGAAATGGCCCGAAAATATGCCCTAGAATTTCATTCTGAAGGACAAAAAACTAAGAACGACACCCTTTACGAAACGGCTAGTACTCTCTATCAAAAATACTTAACCTTCTTTCCTGGCACTATTCACGCAGCCACCATTCGGTTTTATCTCGCAGAAATTTTTTATAAACAGCAAAAATATCTACCTGCCGCAGATAATTACTATCTTGTCTATAAATCTCCACTTGCTGGAAACATGCGACTAGAGGCGATTCATTCGGCCCTTGATTCTCTAAACAAGGAGATGAATCTAGCTAGAAAAACGGCTGGGATTAGCGAGATTTCGGTCAAAACTACTAGTCGATTAAAGGAGTCGGATGAGAAGACCGTAGAAACTCCCCTTACCTCAGTAGAATCTAAATTCGTAATCGTGGGGGAGGAATATATTTCTCATTTTCCCAAAGCCAATGACACAATGGAGGTGGTCTACAAAATTTCATATCTGAACTACACTCACCTTAATCTTAGTGCTGCCTATAAAGGCTTCTGGAATATCGTGCAAAACTATCCCGGTCACACCACCTCCTATGGTTCGGGTTATCTGATACTTGATATTCTAAATCGCCAAAAGGAATATTCTAAACTGGTGGTGGCCTGTCAGAAATTTTTGGTCACTAAACAATTTACAAAGTCCGATTTCAGAAATGATGTGGCAGATGTCCTCCGTCACGCCGAACTAAAAAAAATTCTCTTGGTTGAGACAAAGGGAAATTATAAGGAGGCCGCAGAGGCCTATTTAGAATATACCAAGGCCTACGGAACCCAAGATGAACTGCTCCATGAAAAGGCGCTGTTTAATGCGAGTGTTAATTTTTTCAAACATGGAGACACCCTTGCCTCCTTGGAGATTCAAGAGCGGTTCTTACGTCGATTTCCTAATAGCCAATCGAAAGAGAATATACTTCTTCAGGTAGCAAAGACCTATGAAACGCTAGCCAACTTTGAAAAGGCCGCCCTCTATTATGAGCAGTTGGCCATGCAGTTTCCTACACAAAAGCAGGCGAATACCGCACTCCGGCTATCGGGTCTCTATTATTGGGGATCTAAAAACTACACCAAAGCAGAGGCGGTAATGAAAACCCATATCGATAGATATCCTAAGGAGGCCTCTATCGTAGTGGCCGATCTTTTAGAATTATATGAATCTCAAGGGGATCGAAATAAATTGATTCGACATTATTATGAAGCCAGAGCGCAAAAAGGAATTTCCTATGCCGATTATCTTGGACACACCCTAAAGCTTGCTGAGCTACAGGGTTTGCAAAAAGGCGGCCTTTCCGTTTCTCTGATGGAGGAGGCGTTAAAAATTACACAGAAATTTCAGAAGGACCTATTAAGTACTAAGGCCGGTATTGAACACTCTACCAGGGTATTTTTCTGGTTTGCGACTCAAAAAGAGCAACTATTTTATCGGATAAAACTAGCACTGCCTCAGCGCCAACTGGATCTTAATTTAGCTAGAAAACTTGCCCTTGTGAAGGAGTTAGAAAAGGAGTTTAGCCATGTGGCAAAATTAGGCGGAGGGGATTGGGGTTTAGGCTCTATTTATAAAACCTCATTGGCATTCCGACAATTGGCCCAAGATATTACTCAAGCACCGGTACCGGCCGAACTCACTGGAGAACAATTAGAGCAGTATCGAATCGAATTAAAAAAACAGATGGTGATTCCATTTAATGAAAAGGCATTAAGTTTGGTGGGACGATGTTTAGATACCGCCCAAGAATTTAATTTACAATCTCAATGGACACCCAAGTGCTATTCCCTAGGAAGCGAAATTAATCCTGAACGCTATCCGGCGATAAAAACCTTTTACCTGCCCACCTACCGAGTGGCGGTAATGGATGTGAATACACAAAGTAAAATTCCTGCAGGAAGTGTAAGCACCTACCCCTACCCCTTTGATTCAGCGGCGCTATTTCATAGTTCGCAGCAGGAGAGAGCTCTTGCCAGCAACTACAATTCGCTTCCTGTTCTATTTGAGGGGTCAAGCGGATTTTCAGGCGAAAATTCTAGATCGGCCCCGACTCCATTGACCTATAAACTTCTGGGAGTGCAAAGAAGAGAGACTTTACAAAAGGCCTTAGATGAGACCACTACCGGAAAAAAAACAAACTATGGTTACCTTCACTATTTGAGATTAATCAATCCACAAAAGGCCGAAGGTTTTGTATTAAACGCCATTCAGAAGGATCCTAATAATCGAGCCCTCCATAATTTACTGGGCCTTTGTTATCTCGACATGGGTCAATATACGGCGGCAAGGGTCACTTGGCTCTCCTTACTTGCAAGAGGGGTGGAATCTAGTGAAGTTGAAAATAATCTCGGCGTGCTATTCACCCTTATGGGAAAGGAAAAACAGGGAGTAGAATATTTTAAAATGGCGGCAGAGAAAGATTCAGCATTAGAGGCGCTAAACAATCTAGGCTTTGTAGCCCTTAAATATCGCAATGGCTTTCAGGCCAAACAGTTTTTTCAAAGAGCTATTGCCCTAAATAAAAACGACGCCATGGCCAGTGTGGGATTAGGAGTTGCTAAACTACAAAACAGAGAATTTGATGCGGCCAAGGAATCATTGGCTCTTAGTGCCACCACCTTTGCCTCCGACCCCTTTGCAACCCTTTCCTATGCCTATCTTTTACTCGATGTCGACAAGGAGCAGGCGCAGGCAAGAAAGGTGATCGAAGACTATTCTAAAAATCAAAATAATATTGAGACCGACCCTACTTTCAGGCAGGTGATTCAGGATGTAAATAGGGTTCAAGAGGGTTCGGGCTCTAGCGAAAGCAATCTTCCTTCACTGTAGCCATTGATACCTGGCCCTTAGCTTTTTCGGGCGCTTAAAAAATCTCGAAGATAGTGATACCCCGAGAACAACGAGGTAAAAAGTGCGATATATAAAATCCAGGTTCCCACCTTAACCGCCGAAAGCCCAAAGGCGGTTCCGTACCACATTAAAAAACCTAACCCGATCATTTGAAAAATTAATTTTAGCTTTCCCCAGCGGCCGGCAGCAATAATGAGGCCCTCCCCCGCCGCTACAGCTCTTAAGGCGGTGATTAAAAATTCTCGAGATAAAAGTACAATCACAAGCCAAGCATCAACCCTTCCCAATTTTAAAAGCATTACCAATCCCACGAGAAGAAATAATTTATCGGCGACAGGATCTAAAAATTTCCCCAGGAGACTTTCTATCTTCCACTTTCTTGCATAATAACCATCTAATAAATCGGTGACCCCTGCGATTAAAACTACTAGGGCCGCAAGCTTCCCAGTAGAAAATCGGAGCATGGTATCTTTATCAAAAGGGAGCTGTTCGGTGTCGGCATTTAATAGCAGAGCCAAAAAGGGGATCATGACGATCCTAAGTAGAGTTAAGCAATTGGGCAAATTCAGAATATTTGTTTGCGATCTAAATTGTTTTAAAAGGCTCATCTATTTTGGATACTACTCTAGTCATTCTTAATAAAAAAGGAGGTAAACCGGTTATTCTCTTCGCCCTACCGAGGTTCGTATAATTGTTTTTATGTTACCTCTCACATTAAAATCTCCTGAGACCTCGATCCAATGGGGATCGATAGCCTTAACAAGATCATTTAAAATTTTGTTCACAGCCCCCTCGTGAAAAATGGCAATAGTTCTAAAGGAGTTAATATAAAGTTTCAGCGATTTTAACTCGATACAACTTTCCTTGGGTTGGTACTTAATATGGATCGTTCCAAAATCGGGAAATCCACTGCGGGGACACACCGCTGTCCACTCGGGACAACTAAACTCAATGTCATAACGCCGACCCTTTTCAGGGTTTTCAAAACCTTCTAAACCTACAAACGGGGTTGTTCCGAAATCAAATTCATTCATAAAAAACTTCTACAACAAACCAAAGTCAAAAGCAATTTGAGCTCGAGCCCCAAAGAGTCGCCCCTCAGCATTTCCGGGGAGATTATAAAAGATATGAAACCCTGCTCTTAAATAGTTATTTCTTTGAAATTCATAATCGACCGAGCCCCCCAAAAGTATCAGCCACAATTTTTGAGCCTTAATTTTAAGCTCCTCAGAAACTGAACTTGTTTGCCTCGCTGAAAGAGGAATTAAAAATTCGGTGCCTAGTTCGGTCCACCAGGCGGGCTCTCTGCCGGTGTCTGTCATAGCCCCGTCCTCTATTAAAAATGAGAACCAGGCTCCCGTTCCCACATACTGAATCGTTTGCGTGATAGTCACGGGAGAGGGGTCAAATAAAACACCACTTCCGTCTATCTCCCTTCCCAATTTTAACGAGCGATAGGAGGGAACAAAGGCTACCCTAAATTCGGGCCATTGGTACTTAAGCGATACCCCCACTCCAAAGCCCAATCCCTTTGAAATACTGGCCCCAGACTTCACCTTCCCTAAAGGGCCATCAAAGGTTAGCTCAGGTCCTAAAATCCACTTTTTAGAGGGAACCCCAGCAATACCTCTTCTTATGATCTTTCCGCCCAGTTTTCTTTGCTTGGGACTTTCTAATCCCTGGATGCCAGCTCCCTTCGGGACACCCAGTGATGGCTGAGTCGAAGCCCCTATTTTAGGTACCTTTTTTTGTGGCGCCCCACTTAAGTTCTCGGCCCCTGCCTCTGGTATCGCAACTGAGAGGAGCATCGCTACTAACAGCCAATAGAATACAAAACTAGGCCTCATGCGACCCTTCGGTTAGAAAGAAATCGCCCCAAAAACAGAGACAATAATCCCCACACAAGAAAAACGGCCCCTGAAAACTGGCTCTGTTCCCTGTGTCTGTGAAGTTCAATTCCCCCACACCCCTTAAAGCCTACAAAGGTTTCTAACGTATTAGGATCTTTAAAAGGACTTTCTGAAGAGCCTAGAAATTTAGCCTCGGTATAAAAGAGGGTTCTAATGCTAGCAACATTAGCACCGCTATTAAGTGCTCTATCTGCCTTTACTAAAGACTCGACCGAACTCACAAATCCAGGGTTCGCCCCCAAAAAATACAAACTTTTTAAAGCGATCTTATCTACCGTAGCGGCCCCAGAGGCCCCAAGTTTCGTTCGTAATTTCCATAACGCCGAGGCCCAGGTGAGTCCAGACAAATGGGGATCCTCACTATCTGAAGAATCTTCTTCATACACTTTGAGAGTCGCTATTTCCCTTCTCACTCCCGAGCAGGCGGGAAAGGAGACGCCGAGCACGGTGACGTCTGTAGAATTCAGGTCGCTTAAGGCCGAGGCTGCTGCATAATCGGAATAGCCCTCATGAAGAGCATCTCCAACGGTAGGTTTCACCTTAGTGCTAAACTCGATACCGGAAATAATATCTGTGACATAGTGTTGATACTCGTGAACAACTACAAGAGCCTCTCTAGCCAAATTATTTATGACCTGGAGACCGTTACACCCTGAGATAGTCCCACTTCCAGTAGGCTTTAAAAATACTAAGCACCGATCAATCCCATCCCCACAGTCACCAGTGACGTAGGCGGCATCATCCTTCCCATTTTCGAATGTGACGTACTGCGAATTAATGACCACCGTCAAGGGATCGGCCCATGGAGCGGTAGCCACTAAGCTGTTCAAATACCCATCAATTCGACTCCTGTAGGTTTGTAGGTGATAAAAAACATTAACTCCATCAAAGGCTTGGTTCGCACAAGCGGAATTTGTCCCCACGCAGGTGGGATTATACAGAGACGGGTCTGTTTTAAATGCCGGAAATACGATTTCCTTAGAATAATTGGCCGGAACAATTTCTATTCGCGAGGTGACATTAGAGACCGTTTCATCTCTCATCACATGAAATAGGTTATTTTTTAATTCACTACTATTATCCGTAGTCACAGAAACGGACGATAAAGAATGGGCATGACTATTTTGATAAACTTCTACACCGGTAGTGACTCGAGACCCACCCAGCCTCCTTATTTTTTTGTAATCGGATAGAATGGCACCTGAGCTTTGTTCTACTATCAAATTTTTAATTTCAAAGGGGCCTTCAAAGGTAACCTCAATTTGAAAAGCTGCGAGCCACTCGGGATGATCTTCATCTCGCCATAAAATGGGCTCCCATTTCCAAGACCTCAAGGTTTTCAAATCCCGTCCGCTATTTTTTACAAGCTGAGATTGTAATTGTTCTGCAATTCTGGATCTCAGTTTAGGACTATCCCCTTCAAACTCTACAGAGATATTTTTCTCTAAATCGCTATCGGCGTATTCGACCCAGCCCTCTCGATTGTAATGAATGCCCAAACCTAGGCCATCCACTCGTCTTCCCTTATAATAATAATGGTAATTATTATGTCGGTGCGTTTTATCGATCTCACTTTTTCTTATTTTCCATTGCCCCTGAGGTTCTCTATCCTCTGAAACCTTTGGAAAGTAGGTTTCAAAAAACTGGGCGATAGCCTCCGACTCACCTTGTCGATTTTTAGGAGCGCTTAAGAGTTCCCAATCTCGCCCTAGTCCCGATTGATAAAATTTGATGTCGGCAAGGGCTAAGGAGGAGACTAGAAATAGCATCGCCCAAAATAAATTTGTTTTGTGGAGTGTCATCATTGCAATTAAAAATAGTTTTATAAATAAAAACTAAAAGGTCAATCGCTAACCCACACCATTCATGAAGCGTCGCCCCATTTAATATTCTGCGTTACCCGACCTGCTATCCCATATTTCCGTTGCCTGAAACGAGATACCCTTTATTCAATCATCATGGGACATTTGTTAAAGATTAGTTTAAAATAAAAGGGTGCTATGACTTCATACTAAAAAGATTACAACTATGTTTCTAATTCGACTTATCTATAGATTTTTGTCCCTGTTTCAATCCCACCGTTCGACTCAAGGTGTTTCCTTCGGATTGTGTTTCGGTTTTTTATTAGCGCTATCGCCACCGACAACGATCCAATTTTGGCTGCTACTATCCCTCTTTTTTCTAATTAAGATGAACCTGACCTACACCCTTTTTTCTGTAGGAGTTTGTTCTATAGGCGCCTATCTGGGCTCTCCGCTCTTTACCAACCTCGGCGAATATCTACTCACTAGAAAAACTCTACTTAAATTTTGGAGTCATCTGTATGAAATGCCTATAGTGCCATTCACAGATTTTTATGTGCCAGAGGTTTTAGGAAAAATGTTTTTGGCCTTCCTATTGATTGTCCCTCTGTTTATTTTTTCAATGAAGCTGGTGAACTTTTTGACCCCTTTGGCCTACCATTGGTGGCGGACCACATTCCTTTACAACCTTTATCGCTCCTATAAACCCTATGCTTGATAAAAAAAATATCTTTAGGCCCTCGGGTGTAGCGTCCTTAATGGGACTAGTGACTGTGGGATTGCTCTATTTGAATAGCTCCTATGAGACCACCCTAAAAACATGGTTAGAAGAGCATGCCAGTCATGCCTATGGGGCTAAAATTAATATTAAGGAATTGTCCCTACATCCATTACAAGGGCATTTAGAGCTTAAAAATATTGGGGTCACGCACCCTTCCCTTCCGTTAAAAAATATTTTTCAGCTTCATGCTATTTCCATGTCCTTTAATCTTCATGAACTTTTAAAGAAAAAGATAGTCATCTCCTCTGCTGAAATTGAGGGAATTGATGTGCTGACTCAACGAGCCGAGTCCGGAGTCCTTGATGGCTCAATGGAGGATCCCCAAAATAACCCTGGGGTCTGGGAAAAAACCGATTCCGGTTTTTACGGCGCCTTAAGAAATCAGATTAAAAAAGGGCCACTAAAATATCTATCCCAAATTACTACGGGGGCCTACACGCCCTCTACCATTTCTAAATCGGAGATGAACTTAAAGTCGCGCGAGTTTCTATCTGAACTCAACCGTTCCTTTGAGGAGGCCCACAAGCAATGGAGCCAAGAGGCAACTCTACTTCCTACCGAGTCACAACTGAGTGAATGGCAGACTACAGTTACCCAATGGAATCGAAACCGGGATCTCGCATCGAATGAAGAGATCCAGAAGCGTAAAGACCTAGCCCTTTTACTTAACAACAAACACATGGCAATCGGTAACCAATTAAAAACGGCTCAAAAACGGGTTGCCGATTTCAGATCTAAGATAGAGGGGTTAGCCCCCTTACTTAATGAAGATATTGAAACACTAAAAAAGAGTTTGAGTTTGCCCACTGCAGAAGGGGAGGATTTGAGTTTCTCTCTGTTCGGCCTTCATGTGATTGGTCTACTAGAAAAAATATCATTCTGGTCCAGCTCCTATCGCAACTACGGATCTGTTCAGTGGGAGATACCCGGCTTTCAACTAGTTAAATGTAGGTCTGAAGGAACAAACACCTATCACTTTTTACAATCCCACGCCCTTCCCTCCTTTTTTATTCAAAATGCCTCCCTACTCCCCTCTGAAACTAGCGACAAAAATAAAAACTCGTTTAGTCTGGGGATTAAAGACCTCACCCTGTTTCCCCACTTTTATAATAAAGTTGCTACATTGAATATTAAAGCAACTATTCCAGAGATCGATCTTCTGGGCTTAGAGATGACCGTTCAATTGGATGCTCTTAATAATGAACCAAGAGAAACATTTGATATCACTCTCGACTCCTTCCCTCTTGAAAATGCCACGGTAAAGAATACCTCCGACTTTGATATTAAGATCACTCAGGCGATAGGGAAACTCTCTATCAAGGGCAGTATTCTAGGAAGCATCCTCGACGTCAAAGGTTCGTTGGAAACGCATGGCACCCATTTTCTAGTAAAATCTCAGTTTCAACCCTTTGAGGAGATACTAGAATCGCTCACAAAAAACCGCACCTCTCTGTTTATCACCGGAGCCGCAAAGAGCAGCGGTAACGGGCTTGACCTTCAATTACAAAGTGAGTTTGGAAAGCAGATGGCTAAGGGGATTAAGGAAACCTTCAGTAAGCAACTAGCCCAAATTGATGACACCTTAAGAGGCTCTCTTTTAGATAGTTTATTCTCAGTTCGTAATAGTCTAAATGAAAAAATTCTCGAGGCAGATAGCATTTCACTGGCTCAGTTGAGAAATAAATTAACGGAGTTAGAGCTGATCATCTCATTCACTCGTAAATATAGCCCCCCTGGAAATAAGGTGGGTCAAAACTCCGCTCCTGCCAATAAACTGTAGAGGATTACTGTTTTAAATGTCTTAAGAGGACTAGATCCTTTTTACCTCTCGCAAAATCTACTGCCGCCTTTAATTCTTCCGCATCTTGAAAGTAGTCCTTTGGAATTTTCAAAAGAGTTTCTCCTGCCTCTTCACACCTTCCGCTATCTCTTTCTAGTGTGAATTGATAAAAGCTTAACCAGCCTTGGGAATTAAATTGCGCTTGGCCCGATCCGCCCTGGGCTAGTTTAAAGGCATTTAGCGCGGCCTCCTTCTCACCCACTGCACTATAACAACGACTCAGGTGAAAGCTTATCGTACTATCGACTGGATTTACCGCGTGGGCCTTTATTGCAAAAAGAAGGGCCTTATCATACCACCCCTGTTCAAAAGAAAAGGTAGAGATATAAAAGTCGGTTTTGCGCTCCCATCCCTTTTCATTTTTTAATAGTTCATAGGTTTCCTCTGCGCCCCTGTCATCTCCCAATAACAATAATGAATTGCCTATCGAGGAAAGAGATAATGGCAACCACTCGGGGATCTCTAAGATTTTATTCTTAGCCCAGGCATGAGTGACAGAATCCTTCAGCTTGGCACTCGCAAAAAGCAGATTAAAAAGGGCCGAACGTAGACCTGGAACTAAAGCCAATGCCTTTTTATAGCAATGAGCCGCATCGGAAAAATGGCCTTCGGCATAGGAAAGATTTCCCTCAATCACATATAAATATTGTCTAGAAAAATTATCCTGCTCTTGTAGCCAAAAGCGTTCCCAATTATCTCTCTCATCGTAAATCTTACTCTTTCGTCCTGTGAGCGACTCTAATGAATTTTGAAATATGCCATCAAACCAGCCCTCATAATTTTTCCATAATTCCAAAAAGGATTCCACCAGGGTTTCTTTAAATACAAAACCCTCCTCGGCTAATTCATTGACAGGAGCCAACTCACTAAAAAACTGACTATCAATTTCTAGAAATCCCGCGCGATCAGGGCTCATAAAACAAAGGTGATAAAGGTAGCGAATGGCATTATCATGATCTAGGAGTTCCTTTTTCTTTTCTCTGGAAAACCAATCGACCTCTGCCAGCCAATAAAGGGTGGATCTTAGATCCTCCTCTACAAAAATTTCATTGGACAAGATCGCCGTAGCAAACTCTCTAGCCTCATAAAATCTCTCCTCATGTAATAAATTTAAGATCAGAAATGGCACGCCCGAATCGGACTGCATGACATCACAGAGCTCGTCGATAAGTATCCCAGAACGGGGGGCCTCAAAGTGGCCGCCAAGAATCTGTGCTATGAGGGCCTTGGCCTCTTCACCCATTCTATTATCTTCATTTTGAGCGATGACCTGCACTCTGGCTATTAGGTCGCTAACTAATACTGCCGCCTCTATTACGGTTTGAACCGACTTGATCTCAAGTGCCTGCTTTTCATCTTCGATAGTTCTGAAATTACCCTTTTTTCTGAAGAGGAATCGCTGCTGAATTTTTCTTATTCCTGGAAGGTCCTTCTTACAATCAAAAATGATTTTTAGCTGACTGAGTAATCGAAATTGAATGGCCCATCGCTTTTGTACGTCGGTGGGATGGGTACCAAGCCAATGTGACAATTTAATTCCGCCAATGACCTCGGAGTTTTCATCCGCTTCATGAAAGAGTCGCCACAGAATTTCCTGGTCTGAGGTGGGGGCATCGACCGATGTTTTTCGAAAGGACCATCGCAAGAGAGGCTGTAATTTTAAGAGGAGCGCTTCAGCACACAACCACACACCAAACACAAAAATAACAAAGTAGTGCTCCGTATAGATCCCAACTCCTAAAATAAGAGCACACAAAACGGCAAGGGCACCTAAGACCCTATTTTTTTTATTCCGGATATTTTCCACAAAGCCAGATTGGCCAATCGATCTTTTCACAGTAATACTATCTCCACAGCTTGAGCTTAAAATCCCTACCCCACATCCACACACAACCCGAGAAAAGAAAAAGCAACTAAAGTGCCATGATTCCCCTATGCGATTACGCTCATGAATTCAGGGAGAATACCCTTGAAG
>JABMMY010000079.1 GCA_013205415.1 Deltaproteobacteria bacterium | reverse complement strand
ATGTTACCCCGCTCAATTAGGCTCGATCGATCTTTTGAATCCAGAATTAGTTCGGCCGATTCAAAGTTTCTGGGAAGATGTGCAGCATAATATTCTCTCGGGAGACATGGTTAAGTTTTATAATCTAGGAAACTCTCAAGATCTAATTCAACTCCGCCCAGTAGGAGATGGAAAACTTTGGAGCACCTGTCCCATTACGGGTGAGAAATTTCCTGCTCGGGCATTCTATGCGACGAAGATTCTAATCTCGAAAATGATGAAGACGATCGTGCTCGATTACTCATTGTAGTTACTTTAGCGTCAGATTTTTCCAGTGGCATGACAAATAATTGCATGGGCATCTCTAATTGCAAAGCCTCTGTGGTTGCCCTTGGCAGTAATACCGTTCCCCTGAAAAATTCATAAGAGCTTTGAAGGCAGAAAAATTCTTTATTTGAGATACAACCCACAAGCGCAGTTTCTTTCACTCGTCCCTTTAAGGACTCTCGATTTAGCGAAGCCTTTTTTGTGTCTTGAATAATAGAAATTTTATCGGTATCGGCCCAATAGTGTGGCCCACCATCAAAGGGGTCGATGTGTCCTTTCCATTTGAAGCCTATTTTTTCAAGCATATATTTGACAGGCTCGGTCGCTTTTCCCACTCGACCGATAGCATCTCTGGCCTCTCCGGGGAGTAGTACTGTATAGATATCGCCTTTAGGAAATAAAGAGGTAATAAACTCTTTGTTTTTTCGGGAAAGGAGATCTGCATCTTGGTAGGAGAGATTAGTAAACTTTCGACCGAGATTTTCCCAAAGAACACTTTCTCCGTTTTCACTCAGTGGAGGCATTAGCTCGGAGAGAATGCGATCCTTAAACCAACGTCTCTTCATTTTAATGAAAAGAAATCGTGCATAGGACAATTGTCTTCCCAACTTGGCCGTGTGCCCTCGGTAGGCAGGGTCCATTACCAATCCACCAATTTCGGTAGGGCCATCTGAATCAAATTTAAGTCGCAATACTTTATGGATAAAACCTGTGTGAATTGTTTCACTATATTTCTGAAGCTCGTTGAGCTCGAGATACATGTGAGGCGATTCTGGACAACCATGCCGGCCAATGATCATTGAAGTGCCGACCACTTTATTGTTTTTAGTGTCTTCAATAACAAAGATATATTCGCGCTTGAATTTGTCCTCAAGATTACCATTGAAAGAGTCTACCGAAACCCGAATTTTTTCCTTTAAAATGTCTTTGTCATCTGGAAGATTAATAAAATAAACTAGTCGACTTAATCGCAGAAGTTCATCAAGGTCCGATTCTCTAACACTTCTTATTAAAAATTGACTCATGCGGAACCTACAGGAGGAAGTTGTAACATTTTTGTATAAAACTCGGTGGCGATGGATAGCTGTGCTAAGGAATTGTATTCGTTAGGCCGATGTACATTTCCAATAGAAATACCAGGTCCAAACACGATGGCTTCAGCCCCGTGTTGATGGTATATCGCAGCTTCAGTAGAGGAGGCCTTAGTTTTTTTGAGCGGTTTGACACCGCAGGCCTTCAGACTTTGTGAAGCCTGCGTGATCAACATTCCATTTTTACTTCCCTTCATGGGTGCATCGATGGAAATCGTCTCTACGATATAAGAATATTTTTTTGCAAGAGCTTCAATTTTTTGTTGTAGTTTTATTCCATCCATTCCGGGAAGAAGTCGGATATCAAAAGTGAGTTGCAATTTCCCTTTTTGGGTCACAGCTTGATTTAATGAAATTTGACTAGAGGCCGGGCTAAAACGGCTGTCCTTTAATTTTTTAAGATCTTTAGATAGCTCATCGATTTCAGATAATAGTCCAAATAGACTTTTAGTGAGAGGGGTCTGCTCTTCAATAAGAATAGCTTCACAGAGATCGGGAATACGATTGGAATCACTCCCTCCAGAAAGTTCGATAATGCCAAGCCCGCGTTTAAAAATATCAACGAGTCCTTTTCGAATCGCATTATCTCCTAATTCAGGAGTGGAGCTGTGAGCAGATTTCCCTTTCCATTTTTTTGCGATCAGTTTGCCTTTAGTTTTTCTGGATTTCAGCTCAGCAGATAGAGTGAAGATCAAATGCCCTTTGTGAGCGTAGATCAATTCAAGATTGGAGGGCTCTCCTACAAGAGCGTAACGAGGTTTGAAATGTTTTAGTTGAAAGAGCTGTTGAACCCCAATGAGTCCGCGCTCCTCTCCATAGGTTCCTATTAAAGCAAAGGGTCTTTTCCACGGTTTGGAAAGTCTAGCGGCCCAAATCTTACAAAGAAAATCTAGCTTCACATCGGCAGCCCCAAGCCCATAAATCCGATCTTTAGCGCGGGTCATTTTAAAAGGGTTCCCCTTGTTTTTAGTCCAGGCCGAGTGGTTACCTGCACCGACGGTATCTAAATGGGTATTGAGTACTAAGAGATTTGGAGAGGCTAAACTGTGACTATAAGCGATCAGATTATAAAAATTTTCACCGTTCTCAATCACCTTTTGAGTTTCGACCTTAAGGCCAGTTTCCTCCAATAAAGGAATTAAAAAACGAACAATCTCTTCATTGGTATGATGGGTGATCGAATTAATTCCAATCACCTTTTCTAGCCATTCTATTGGGGGTGTGCGCATATAAACCTGTTTCGGTTGGTACCGTACCCTGTAGGAAAGGAAATTGTCAAACAAGGCCGGCATGAAAGACGACCTAAAAAAAGACCTAAGTCATTGATAAAAATAGAGTAATTATTAAGTATTTGATTCCTTTGTGTGGGCTGTGTTACAAGCTTTTCACAATTTGACCCCTAGATTATAGCCAGTTGTTTTGGGTCCTAGATAAGTTCAACTTAGAACTTGGACCCGCCATAATCCAGAGGTCGATACTTTAAAAAAAGGAACTATGGAGTCTCTGGAGTCTCTAAGCCCTAACCAAGGGCTAGCTTCTAATTTAAAAGAGGCGGTATTAAGTTTAAGCCAATCTCAGCTGTCACATCAGTTTCGTAACACCGAACTTTTGCTTCAGGCCTTAACCCATTCCTCTTTTTTTAATGAACGATACACTAACAAAAAAACTGAGGTGAGAGCTGATAATGAGCGATTAGAATTTCTGGGAGACGCTGTGATTGGTCTCTTGGTAGCTCAAATTTTAATGGAACGTTTTCCTAAAGCGGCAGAGGGAAAACTATCACGTTGGCGAAGTAGTTTAGTGAGTCGAAAGACCCTTGCAGAGATAGCTTTATCCCTGGGAATGAATGATTGGCTTTTATTAGGTCGAGGTGAAAGACAAACGGGGGGGGCTGTAAAAACATCGATTCTAGCCGGAGTGTTTGAGGCTATTGTAGGAGCTCTTTATTTAGACGCAGGGATGGAAAAGGTAAGCCAGTTTTTACGAGACTCATACGATCCTTGGCTGATATCACTGACACAATTAAAGGAAAGTGAAGCCAGAAAACTATTTGATATGAAAACTCATCTTCAGGAGAAAACACAGGAGCTTTATCGCATGGTTCCTAGCTATCAATTATTAGAGACCTGGGGACCGGAACATGAAAAGACTTTTAAAGTAGAGATAAAAATTATTGGAAAACACGTCGCTTTTGGTGAAGGCAAAAGCAAAAAAGAGGCTGAACAGAAAGCAGCGCAAATAGCTCTAGAGATTTTGGGGTTTTAATTATGGAAAATACAGAATTTAAAAGTGGTTTTATTGGAATCGTCGGACCGACTAACTCAGGAAAGTCGACACTGATGAATGCTCTCCTAGGCAAAAAAGTTAGTATCGTTTCTGCAAGAGTGCAGACGACCTATCATGGTGTGAGGGGCATTTTAAATCGTGAAAACACGCAGATGATTTTTACCGACACTCCTGGCTATCAACAACACCCTGATAGGGTCGCTAAATTATTAAATCGTGTGGCCGATAAAAACGCTAATGATTGTGAAGTTTTGGTT
>JABMMY010000078.1 GCA_013205415.1 Deltaproteobacteria bacterium | reverse complement strand
TCTTGAAGTTGTTTGAGCAGTTTTTTGAGTCTGTCATGGGTGTGGTTCACCGTGTTTTGAGGAGACACCATCGTGATATTATCTGTTCCAAAATCTAAAATATCACTTAATGTAGTATGAATATCTTTTCGAATCATACCTGAAGGTTTGTTCTGATTTTCTCCCATAACCGCCCCCTGAAAATTTTAAACTAAATAACTAACTCCTATTTAACGGCATACAGTTGGTTTTCTTTAATAAGTAGCCACACTGAGCGTTGAATTCCAGAGGGGGGTGGATCCAAGTACTGTTTTTTATAGGCCTTTATAAGGTGGGTGCGAATTTTAGTGGAGGAAAAAGGCAAAGCGTTAATTTTAAAAGTTTTTATCCAACGAGAGTTTTGAGAATGAAGAACCCTATTTTCGCTTGAAATGCCATCTACAATTCCACATGTTTTTAGCATCCCATTCATATCAATGAGTGAGTTGTTTCGCTTTACGATAGCGATGTTTGCTAGAGATAAAATTCTGTTTGGATTTTTCCATTTTGAAAAGGTCTCAAAGACCTCATTTCCTAAAATTAAAACCAGATCTCCCCATTTTTGTTGGGTTAACTCTAGTAAAGTTTCTTCTGTATAACTCGCACCTGAACGTTTTAGTTCCCCATCCCATATCTCGATGTTGGGATTATTTAATTCTTTGATAGAGGCCTCTAAAAGATGAAGCCTCATGGTGTCAGATATCAGAGAGGGGGTTGCTTTTAAGGGGTTTTGTTTAGCGGGAACGACTAGGATCTTTTTGAATTCACCCGTATTTAATAGCGACGTTAATAAATGAATATGACCTAAGTGAATAGGGTCGAAGGTGCCGCCGTAAACTCCGATCAAACTTGTTCTTCTCTCCATGTGGGGGCCCGTTCTGCTAAAGCATCCAAGAGTCTATCCATTCCAGCTCCTGTTTTGCTACTCACGAAAAAACCATTGAGTTTTCTTTTCTTGAGAGCTGCCTGTTTTAGTTTGAGTGCGGCAGCTGTGATGAGATCGGTTTTTGTAAAAACTAAAATCTCCTCTCTCTTTAATAATTTTTTATCGTAAGCACCCAGCTCTTTTCGAATTAATTTAATCCGTTTTTCAATCTCAGTTGGGGTTTCAGAAACTTCACACAGGTGTAAAAGTAATCGATTTCTGGCGACATGTTTTAAAAATTTAGTTCCTAGACCCGACCCCTCGGAAGCCCCTTCAATAAGGCCTGGGAGATCGGCAATCACAAATCCCTGCCCCTTGTGGGATACCACTCCTAGATGGGGTTCCAATGTGGTGAATGGATAGTCAGCAATTTTCGGACGAGCTCTGGTCACTGCAGTTAAAAAAGAGGATTTTCCAGCATTTGGCAAACCGATGAGGCCCACATCGGCGAGAAGTCTGAGCTCTAGTTTGATCTGCCTTTCGAATCCAAGCTCTCCTTTGGTGGCAGTTTTCGGGGCTCGGTTAGTGGATGACTTAAAGGTGAGATTTCCTCTCCCCCCTTTTCCTCCACGAGCTACTAAAAGTATCTGTCCATGTTTGGTGAGATCTTCTATTAGGTCGCCGGTCGCTACCTCATATATTAAGGTACCCAATGGAACTGAAATGGTGAGATCTACTCCGGATCGCCCATTACAATCACTACCCATGCCGTGCTCACCTCGCTCGGCTTCAAATTTTGGTTTGAATTTAAAATCTAAAAGACTGGTCTTATCTCTCGTGGCCTGTAGATAAACATTACCACCACGCCCTCCATTACCACCGTTAGGGCCACCATAAGGAATTCCGGCCTCACGTCTAAAACTGACGCAACCATTTCCTCCACCACCAGATTGGAGACATATTATAACTTCATCTATGAGTGCCACTTGTTCTCCTAAACCACAGGAGACAGAATTAAGCCTCTACCGGATAGACCGAAATTTTTTGACGATCTTTACCGGAATAAGTTTTACGATATTCGGCGGTATGTCATAGGCTCTTAACGGAAGATACGGATATCCGAATTGTACGGAGA
>JABMMY010000077.1 GCA_013205415.1 Deltaproteobacteria bacterium | reverse complement strand
CTTGTATAAGACAGATGATTTTATTGATCTTTGCCTCGGTCCGCATGTTGAGAGAACAGGTGACATAAAAGCATTCAAGTTGCTTAGTATTGCTGGCGCGTATTGGCGTGGAGATGAAAAAAATAAAATGCTCCAAAGAATTTATGGAACCGCCTTTTCATCTCAAAAAGAATTAGATGAGCATTTGCATCGTCTTGAAGAGGCCAAACGTCGCGATCACCGGAAATTAGGTCCTGAATTAGAACTTTTTAGTTTTCTTCCTATTGCTCCCGCCATGCCATTTTATCTCCCAAAAGGGGCTTGGCTCTTTAATAAATTGGTTGATTTCATGAGAGAGCAAACCTCAAAACTAGGATTTGAGGAGGTCATTTGTCCCCAAATGATGACGACCGATCTTTGGGTCACCAGTGGTCACATGGAACACTACAAAGAAAATATGTTTTTGTTTGAACAGGAAGAGGGCCATGCCATGGGATTAAAACCCATGAATTGTCCTGGACATGCCTCCCTTTTTAAAGCCGGTAAGCGGAGCTACCGCGAACTTCCTTTGCGTTTTTCTGAATACACGAAACTTCATCGTAATGAGCGTGGAGGGGTCACTCATGGCATCATGAGAACGAGGGCCTTCTCTCAAGATGACGGCCATATTTTCTGCACAGAGGAGCAAATTCAGGATGAGGCCACAAAGGGAATCAAACATACTTTTAGTGTCTACTCTGCTTTTGGCTTTGAAAATGTCGATGTAAAATTGGCCACAAGACCCGATCAATTTTTAGGTTCTCCGGAGCTTTGGGATAAGGCTGAAAAGGCTCTCGCAGATAGTTTAAAGGCAGCTAATACAACCTTTGAAATCGTTCCCAAGGAAGGGGCTTTTTACGGCCCTAAAATTGAGTTTCACATTAAAGATGCTATTGGGAGATCTTGGCAGTGCGGAACTATTCAGCTTGATTTCTCTTTACCGATAAGATTTGAATTAGAATATACCGACAATCAAAATCGATCTCAAACTCCCGTAATGATCCACCGTGCTATTTTAGGCAGTGTAGAAAGATTTATGGGGATTTTGGTAGAACACCATGCAGGACACCTGCCTTTATGGATAGCTCCGGTTCAAGCGGTTCTCATTAATGTCACCGATGCACAATTAGATTACGCGCAAACTCTTTTAGACACCTTAAAATCCTGGGGAGTTCGAGCTGGCCTAGACTCTCGAAATGAAAAATTAGGTTATAGAATTAGAGACGCTCAATTAAAGCGAATTCCTTTAATGATTGTCTTAGGTGAAAAAGAGAAAACGGCCCAAACTATCTCTGTCCGTAAAACTACCGGCGAGACTACTAACGATTTAACAATAGAAGGTTTCAGAAAGTTTCTGGAACCAGAGCTTAAACCTGGAGGGACACACCATTAATCCACGTCAACAATCAGCAGGAGATAGTATTAGGTTAAATCACAGAATCCGAGCCCGAGAGGTTCGGCTTATTGGAGCCGATGGAAGTCAGCTCGGAGTGATAGAAACTAGAAAAGCACTAGAAATGGCTATGGGGTTAGGTTTAGACCTAGCCGAAATTTCTCCTAATTCTAATCCCCCAGTTTGCAAAATTTTAGATTACGGCAAATTTAAATACGAAACGAAGAAAAAGGCCCAAAAATCTAAAAAGAATCAAGCGGTGACAATTCTTAAAGAGATTCAATTTCGTCCTAATACCGATACCCATGACATTGAATTTAAGGTGAAACACATCCAACGTTTCCTCGAAGAGGGGAATAAAGTTAGGGTTTCAGTACGATTTCGGGGACGAGAGGCTAGTCACGCAAATATAGGGCACGATCTGCTGAAGCAGATTATTGACATGGTTGGTAATTTGGGTATTGTGGAGCAGTTTCCAAAGATGGAAGGAAAAGTTTTATCTTTGGTTTTTGGTCCCGCTGGTAAAGTAGTAAAAAAACCAAGTAAGCCGGTTGTTAGCACTAGCTCCGATGGAAAACCTCCAAAGGAAAAAGCAAAGGCAAAACCCGCTGAAAGCATTGTAAAAACGGATAGTTAGAAAGATTTTTATGCCGAAAATGAAAACAGTATCGGGAGCAAAAAAAAGATTTAAGCTCACTGGATCTGGTCGTGTCAAACGGGCTCACGCCTATCACAACCATATTCTTGAACATAAATCGGCAAAAAGAGGTCGTCGTCTCCGTAAAACCGGAATGGTGGCCGATTGTAATCTTCGCCAAGTTAAGCGGATGCTTTTGGCGTAGTGGGTGTTAGTTGTTTTTAATCTGTAGTAAAAAGGTTTTAAGGTATGCCAAGAGTTAAACGCGGTCCTGCTGGAAGAAATAAACGAAAAAAGATCCTTGATCGGGCCGAAGGGTTTTATGGAAGTGCACGCAAAACTGTTAAAATAGCGCGCGAATACACAAACAGAGCTGATCGGTATGCTTACCGAGATAGAAAAACTCTGAAACGTGAAATGCGCTATCTTTGGCAAATACGGATAAATGCCGCTTGCAGACTTCACAATCTGAGTTATTCAAAGTTTGTTTTTGGACTCAAACAAGCCAATGTAGAATTAGATCGTAAAATTCTTGCAGACATTGCTGTTCGTTTTCCAGATCACTTTACTCAGCTTGTGGTGCTTGCTCGGCCCCAAGCTTAAATGATCGAACAAATAAATCAAATACGAGTAGAAGCTCATTCCCAAATTTTTTCAGCTCTTGATCCCGATGCATTGGACCGTCTTAGAGTTCATTACATGGGTAAAAAAGGGGTCTTAACAACTCTTCTTCATCAGTTGAAGGAACTCACTCCTGAAAAACGGAAAGAGATGGGGGCTGTGCTCAATGAAGTAAAAACAAATGTGGAGCGAGATCTCAAGCAGAGACAAACCGAATTAAAACGGGTTGTTTTAGATAAGGAAATTTCAAGCTCCGGCTCTCCAGATGTTTCTCTTCCAGGCCATTTCGCTATTAACTCAGGATCATTACACCCTATTTCTTTAGTGATGAACGACATAGTTCAGATCTTAAAAAGAATTGGATTTTCTGTAGTGACTGGGCCAGAGGTAGAATTAGAATTTTATAATTTTGAAG
>JABMMY010000076.1 GCA_013205415.1 Deltaproteobacteria bacterium | reverse complement strand
TATTACAGCCCTCTTTGATTTGAGTCAGACTTAAAATATTTTCTTCGTAAAAACAGTTTATCAGCTTTTCATAACCTGAAACCAAAACTTTCTCGCCACTTATTTCACATGGATCTATTGCATGGCTCATTTCATGGGCAATGGTAAACACCCGATTAAACCAGGATTTAGCAGATAATAGATAAGCTCCGCCCACTCGGATCACTCTTTTTCCATCGGGAAAGCCTTCATAATAAACATCGTTTTTAGTAAAAAGATCCGGTTCATTAGCATAAAGAGATACCGGAGGTGGTAATTCTAAAACAATATTATTTATTCTCGCTATTAATACCTTTTTTGTGTCATTTGAAAAAACTTGCTTCGGTTGAGTTTCAATTAAATGGACCATTCGTTTCTTAATCCAGCCATATGTCTCTAAAAGCATTAGTTTTCTTTTAGGTGTATAAATGCGATGAACTAGTTCCTCATCAATTTGATCATTACTCCAATCCGGGTGTTCATGAAGAATGGTTTCATAGAGTCTTAAAGCTTCAACCTCTCCTTTAATATCAGGCTGAACACTTCCTGTGGGATCATGAATGATCTCCTTGGGAGTACAGGCGGTTTGATAAAAGTGTTCACATAAAAGTGATGCCACAGGTTCATAGTTTTTTTTATCCTTTTCAGGATCTATTAATACTCCACTAATGGCGCGGCTATTTCCTTCGTCTATATCCTGTACATCTCTTTTGAAAAATTGTTGATAAGCCACATTTGAAATCAAAGCTAGGGAGGCCAATACTATAGAAACTCTTGCCGTATATTTAGGGAGATGCACTTAGTTAATCTCCTTACGAAGTTCACTGATTTTTCGAATGAGTTCGACATTACCCGGTTGGTGTTCCAAGGCCAGCTCCAATTCTCGAGCCGCTTTCATGAACATTTTCTTCTCTATAAAAATAAAGGCAAGATTCACATGGGGAAAATGTCGTGAATCATATCTTTTACTTTTAATTGCTTTTTTCAACCAAGGAATCGCTTGATCCAGATTTCCTTGCGAAATTAAATAGGACCCAATGTCATTAAAAGGATTACCAAAATCTGGGTCCAGTGAAATGGCCTGTTTACAAAGTTCAATAGCCTCATCGGTATGGTCTAATTGATGCTCCATCCATGCCCAATAGGTCATTGCATCGGCTGTAGGATGCACATTCATGCTAGACTTGAATATTTCTTTGGCCTTTTCTATATGCCCAGAATGGGCAAGACTTAACCCCTCTTGAATTAGGTCTTGAGCTCGCATGTATGAGAGTACTCCCATCAGATTATTGTGCCCTCTATTCTAAAACCACGCAATAGGGTATCCTCACACTATGAACAAGATCGTTTTTAATTCTTATCAAGAGTTTTGGCCTTATTATCTAACACTACATTCTAAACGGGGTACAAGATTGTTGCATGTCGTGGGACTCTTAGTTGGAATCCTAATTTTGACCTTGAGTTGTTGTTTTCTAAAATTTAGTTACCTATTCTTAGCTCCAATCGCAGGTTATACTTTCGCTTGGATTTCTCACTTTTTTATTGAAAAAAATCGTCCCGCGGCGTGGCAATACCCATGGTGGTCTTTTATCTCAGATTTTAAAATGGCTAGCTTAGTATTACGCGGAAAACTTTAATCTCAACCCTCTTTATTTAGAACTCAATGACCTTTTAAATAGATTTGCATAAGGAATCACTTGTTGGTGATCTCTTGCCCATTCTTCAATTCTAAGAATCTCATTATATTTAGCCGTTCTTTCCGACCTTGAAACAGATCCAGTCTTAATCTGTCCACAACCACTTCCCACTGCCAAATGTGCAATTGTAATATCTTCAGTCTCTCCCGAGCGATGAGAAGCCACTGAGCTATATCCGTTTTTTTGGCAAAGGAGCATGGTATCGAATGTTTCCGTAAGAGTTCCCACCTGATTTACCTTGATAAGAACTGAATTAGCTATGTTCTCAGAGATCCCTTTCGCTACTCTCGATTTCTGAGTCACAAAAAGATCATCTCCCACCAATTGAACACGTTTCCCAAACCTATCCGTTAATTGTTTCCAACCTATCCAATCATTCTCATCTAAACCATCTTCAATACTTACTAATGGAAATTTTTCAAGCAGCTGTCCATAGTAATCAATTAATTCTTCTCTAGTCATAGATTTTTTTCCTTCAGAAGACAGTAAATACTCCTGAGTATTTTTATCAAAGAAAGAGCTGGCTGCGACATCAAGTGCTAAAGAAATTTGCTTTCCTAATTGATACCCAGCCCTTTCAATAGCTTCGACAATCAGTGACAAAGCCTCCTCATTATTTTTTAATCGTGGTGCAAAGCCCCCCTCATCTCCCACTGCTGTTGAAAAATGAGAGTCGTGAAGTTTTTGCTTTAAATGTTGAAACACTTCACAACCACCTCTTAATGCTTCATGAAAACTATCAAAACCATGGGGCACAATCATGAACTCTTGAATTTCCAAACCATTATTAGCGTGAACTCCACCATTTAATATATTCATTAGGGGAACGGGTAATTTCATCTCCTTCTCAGTGAGTCCTAACATTTCATTAATCACAAAAAACAGGGGTCTTTTTTGATGGGCTGCAACGGCATGAACAAATGCCAATGAAACTCCCAGTAGAGCATTCGCCCCCAGTTTTTCTTTCTGTTCCGTTCCATCTGCTTCAAGCGTAGCTTCATCTAGCTCTCTAACACCTGCAAAAGTTTTTCCTTCCAGAAGTTTCGCCAAAATATGGTTCACATTTTTTACAGCCTTTAAAGTTCCTTTTCCCAGAAATCTTTTAGGATCTCTATCTCGAAGTTCCAAGGCCTCATGCTCCCCCTTTGATGCTCCCGATGGAACCATGGCCCTCCCCCAGCTTCCATCGCCTAAAGTAACTTCCACTTCAATAGTTGGAATTCCTCTGGAGTCTAGAATTTCTCGCCCGTGAATTTTCGAAATTTTATAAGACATAAAAAAGCCCTCGATTGAGTATCCTAAATCTAACTCAGCTCTTTGGTCGAGCAAAATTCTATTTATAGGACCCAATGAGGGCTTTAATCTTGATTCAGCCGGTAAAGTTACCGACAAGAATTAATTAATCGTTTTTCTCTTCTCTGAACTCTGCTTCAATAGGTTCGTCCTCTTTTTTTGCCGCAGAAGGTTCTGTTCCGTTCTGTGCCGGATCCCCATTTGGAGTGGCTTGAGAGGATGATTTATACATCTCTTCAGCTAGTTTATGAGATAAAGAGGTCAGCTTATCAAAGCAGGCTTGCATACTAGCATGGTCCTCTTTCTCAACCGCTTCACGCCCGTCTTTCGTAGCCGTTTCAATATCTCCTTTTAGATCAGCTGGCACTTTATCGCCATTTTCTTTGAGAAGTTTTTCAGTGTTATAAACAAGATTATCCAAGTTGTTTTTCAGTGTAACTCGCTCTCTTTTTTCTTTGTCCTCTCCTGCATGAGACTCTGCATCTTTAACCATTTTCTGAATATCACTCTCACTGAGACCACTACTAGCCGTGATCTTAATGGAATGTTCTTTTCCAGTGGCAAGATCCTTCGCTGCGGCATGAACAATACCATTGGCATCAATATCAAAGGTGACTTCTACTTGAGGAACCCCTCTAGGAGCCGCAACCATTCCATTTAATTGAAAGCGAGCTAAAGTTCGATTGTCGTAAGCAAACTCTCTCTCACCTTGGAGCACATGAATTTCAACTGTGGTCTGATTATCTTCAGCAGTTGAAAAAACTTGGGTTTTCTTAGTAGGAATAGTTGTGTTTCTTTCAATAAGTTTAGTAAATACATGCCCTAAAGTTTCAATACCAAGAGAGAGTGGAGTTACATCTAGCAGTAACAGGTCCTTAACTTCTCCAGCAAGGACTCCGCCTTGAATAGCAGCTCCAATAGCGACAACTTCATCTGGGTTCACACTTTTATTGGGCTCTCTTCCAAAAAACTTTTTTACCGCTTCTTGAATTTTAGGAATACGTGTCGATCCCCCTACTAAAACGACTTCATTGATATCAGCAGCCGTTAAACCCGCATCCTTCAAGGCTTGTTTACAGGGTTCAATTGATTTCGCAATTAAATCATCGATTAATTGCTCGAATTTGGCTCGACTTAATTTAATTTGTAGATGTTTTGGACCACTGGCATCTGCTGTAATGAACGGTAAGTTAATGTCCGTTTCTAAAGCAGAAGAAAGCTCAATTTTAGCCTTTTCACCAGCCTCTTTTAACCGCTGCAAGGCCATTTTATCTTTACTAAGATCAATTCCCTGATCTTTTTTAAACTCCGTGATTAACCATTGAATAATTCTCTGATCGAAGTCGTCACCGCCCAAATGGGTATCGCCATTGGTGGATTTTACTTCAACAACATTATCACCCACATCAAGAATAGAAATATCAAAAGTCCCACCACCGAAATCATAAACGGCTATTTTTTCTTCCTTCTTTTTATCTAGACCATAGGCTAATGCTGCAGCTGTAGGCTCATTGATAATTCGTTTAACATCAAGACCTGCGATGCGGCCAGCATCTTTAGTGGCCTGTCGTTGGGCATCATTAAAGTAGGCAGGTACTGTAACGACTGCCTCTTTAACTTCATGACCCAAATAATCCTCAGCACATTTTTTTAATTTTTGCAGAATTAAGGCTGAAATTTCTGGCGCTGAATAATTTTTGCCCCGAATATCAATAGCAACTTCATTCCCATTTTTCACGGCTTTATAAGGAACTAATTGGGTTTCCCCTGTGACCTCTTCAAATCGACGTCCCATAAAGCGTTTTACAGAATAAATAGTATTTTCAGCATTAGTGATGGCCTGTCTTTTAGCTACCATTCCAACTAAACGCTCTCCATCTTTGGTGAAAGCAACTACGGATGGGGTAGTGCGCCCACCCTCTTCATTAGCAATAACTTTAACATCGCCACCTTCCATGACAGATACACATGAATTTGTTGTTCCTAAATCGATTCCAATAATTTTACCCATATTCTCTCCTTAAATTGATATTTCCAGCTTACTCACTAACTCACAGAGCTTTTCGAAGCTGTTTTAGTGAAACTTTTTTACCGATACCAGGGCTAATATGTGTTCGGTTTTTTTTAAGTCAACTTAAAAGATTCAGGCTTGACTCTTATTGAAAAATTAGCAAGTTACACATATATCAAAGAGGTAACTAATGCCGTTATATGAATATGAATGTGTGAGTTGTGAAAAAATAATTGAAATTATTCAGAAATTTTCAGACGACCCTCTAAAAACTTGCCCTGAGTGTGGGAAATCTGTCAAGAAACTCATGTCGTTAGGTAGCTTTCAACTTAAGGGTACGGGTTGGTATGCGAGTGACTACAAAAAAGCTGCTCCCAGCACTAATTCACAAAACACAGGAGAAAAATCTGTATCTTCCCCAAGTGACACTTGCTCTCCAACTACAGAAAAAATTAATGCTAGCACTACACCCACTACCGAACCATCCAAACAAACCACTAGTACCGTTGCAAAACCAGCATCCTCTATAAATTAATTTCTGCTAAACATTTAATATTTCTATTTTTTTTAATTACACCCACCTTAGTTGCCTTGACTTTTAGGTCAAGCCCCCCAATATTTGACCGTTCGTTTTTAATTGGGTGAAACGAAGGAAATTGTATAACAATTTTCCGATAAGCTATTTCAAGGAGGAAACAATATGAATATTCGTCCCTTACACGATCGTTTAATCGTGAAGCGTTTTGAAGAAGAAGAGCGTACTAAAGGTGGAATTATTATTCCTGATAATGCGAAAGAAAAACCACAACAAGGTGAGGTTATCGCAGTGGGAGCTGGAAAAGTTCTTGAGGATGGAAAAAAAGCTCCTCTAGAAGTAAAAAAAGGCGACCGTGTTCTTTTCGGTAAGTATTCTGGAACAGAGATTAAAATCGATGGAACAGAATATCTTATGATGAAAGAAGAAGATATTTTAGGGATTGTAGTAAAATAAATTTCAAAAAAGGAGATTATTTATGTCAGCAAAAGAATTACGTTTTAGAGAAGAAGCTCGATCGGCGATACTTAAAGGGGTTAACGTTCTTGCCGAAGCAGTTAAAGTAACACTTGGACCCAGAGGCCGTAATGTCATCATTGAAAAATCTTTTGGTGCTCCCACAATCACAAAAGATGGTGTGACTGTTGCGAAAGAGATTGAACTTGAAAATAAGTTCGAAAATATGGGCGCGCAAATGGTGAAGGAAGTTGCAAGCAAAACCAGTGACGATGCTGGTG
>JABMMY010000075.1 GCA_013205415.1 Deltaproteobacteria bacterium | reverse complement strand
CATCTAGAACAACCCATTTTATTTATAGATGAAGTATTAGCGGTCGGAGACAGTAGTTTTCAGGCTAAGTGTATTAAAAAAATGAAATCGGTAGCCGATTCTGGAAGAACTATTTTATTTGTGAGTCATAATGAGAAGGCTGTCCAACAGCTTTGCACTCGAAGTATTTTTATGAAATCGGGGAAAATAGTGGCCTCCGGATCTACGCCTGAAATGTTTGCGCTCTATCAGGCAGAGGGTGCCTTAGAGGCCGCAGCTTAAAATTATTCCACCGTGACACTCTTCGCTAGATTTCGAGGCTTATCTACATCGGTACCACGCAATAAAGCAATGTGATAGGCCAGTAGCTGCATCGGAATGCTAGTTAAAATAGGATTTAATGCCCAAGAGGCCTTGGGAAGACCGATAAAGTATTTCGATTCTTTAGAAAATAAAGAATCCTCCTCGGTGCCTACCGAAAGAATTTGCCCGCCTCTCGCCTTTACCTGTTGCAGATTACTTAATACCTTCTGATAAATAATATTTTCTCCAAAGCAGGGAGGTGCATTTTTTGTTTTAGGGGGAAGGTCCTGTGTGGCCAATACAATAACTGCCGCATGCCGATCGATTAAAGCTATGGGGCCGTGTTTAAGTTCCCCTGCAGGATACCCCTCTGCATGGGCGTAACTAATTTCCTTTAATTTTAATGCCCCTTCTAGCGCAATTGGATATTGATTGTCTCTTCCCATGTAAAAGAAAAAGGGATTATCTTGAAAGTTTTGGGCAATTTTTTCTAGCTGAGTTTCTAACAACAAAGTGCGATCCACTAAAATAGGTAAATGCATTAAGTCGCGAGTGAGTTCCTTGGCATATTCTTCGGAAATAACTCCGCGTAGCTGTCCTAGTTGGACGGCCAACATATAGAGAAGGGTAAGTTGCGTCGTAAAGGCTTTGGTAGAGGCCACTCCAATTTCGGGGCCTGCATTGGTATATAAAACAATATCCGATTCTCTAGCTAAAGAGCTCTCTCTAACGTTACAGATAGCAAGAGTGGGGACAGATTGCGCCTTAGATTCCTTAAGACCGGCCAGGGTGTCTGCCGTTTCACCAGATTGAGAAATGAGAAGCGTGAAAGAATTTTTTTCAAGCACGGGTTGGCGGTAACGAAATTCAGACCCAAAATCCACATCGGTTGCAATGTTTGCAAACTTTTCAAAATAGTATTTACCCACTAGGCCGGCATGTCTAGCGGTTCCGCAGGCTACAATAGAAATGCGGTCTATATTTTTTAGCTTTTCAGTAAAATCGTTTAACTCGGGAATTTGAATAATTCCAATCTCGGTATCGATATTTCCAGAGATAGTATTTGCAATCGCCCTAGATTGCTCATGGATTTCCTTTAACATGTAATGCCGATAACCCGATTTTTCCATTTGGTCGGGAGTCCATTGGATGGTTTTGATCTCTACTTTTTCGGGGACTCCATTTTTTGAAAATAGTTCGACCCCCGTTTTGTTACAAACGGCGATCTGCCCATCTTTTAAATAGATAATTTTTTGCGTGCGATGCAAAATGGCTTGAATATCTGAAGCTAGATAGTTTTCATCGGTAGCCGTTCCAATGACTAAAGGAGCTCCGTTGGAAACTCCAATCATTTGATCCGGTTGCTCTTCACTGATAACGACAAAAGCATAGGATCCCTTTAGCGTAGGCAAAATCTTTACCGTGGCCTCCTTTAAAGAATCTCCAGACATTAAGGCTCGATCAAAAAGATGGGCCAGAACCTCTGAATCGGTATCGGTGGTAAAGACACAGTTTTCTTTTTCTAAAGCTATTTTGTGTTCAATATAATTTTCAATAATTCCATTGTGAACAATGGTAATTTTTCCCACTTGATGAGGGTGGGCATTATTTTCGGTGGGGGCCCCGTGAGTCGCCCATCTGGTATGCCCAATACCTAAGGTGCTTTTAAAAACTTTTGAGGTTAACTTAGATTCTAATTGTAGAATTCTGCCCTCGGATCGAAAGACTAATACTTTTCCATTTTCTATAATAGCGATGCCAGCCGAGTCATAGCCTCGATACTCTAATCTTTTTAGACCGTCTAATAAAATACCTTTGGGATCCTGAAAACCGTTGTAGCCTATAATTCCACACATGTTATTTTTCCCTGTCGCTATTTTATTTGAGTCTTATAATCGCCAATATCTAAATCCCGCTTGACGGTAATCCTCTGGATTACACATTCCCTTAACATCAATTAGAACAGGATTGCCACAGCTAATTGATTTTAGCTGTTCGGGAGTGAATTCCTTAAATTGCCGATGGTTAACTGCAATAATAATTGCATTTGACCGACTTAAGGCCTCAAAGGGAAGGAGAGTGAGCCCTAGCTCTCTGGTGACCGCTTTGCTATCGACGATAGGATCACAAACCTCCGTTTTGATTCCCTGTCTGTTTAATTCTCGGATGATATCTAATACCTTGGAATCGCGGTGGTCCTTACAATTTTCTTTGAAACTAAATCCCAAAATAGAAACCTGAGCCTTTTTTAAAGGGTGTTCGGCCGCAAGCATCTCTTTAATGGTTTTTTGTGCAATAAAGGATCTCATCTGTTCATTGATGTGTCTTCCCTTAAGCAGTAGGTCGGGAGAATAGTGTGATTCCTTGGCCTTATAGGAGAGATAATAGGGCGCAACTCCCACGCAGTGGCCGCCCACTAAACCCGGTTTGAAATTTAGAAAATTCCACTTCGTCGAGGCGGCTTGTAGTACGTCATGTGTGTCAATTTTAAGGGTGTCACAAATTAAAGCGACCTCATTCATAAATGCAATATTTAGATCTCGCTGAGAGTTTTCAACTATTTTTGCCGTTTCTGCTACGCGAATAGAACTGGCCTTGAAAACTCCGGCTGGGATTACAGATTCATAGACCTTTGAAATAGCATCTAGGCTTTCCTTATCGATTCCAGAAACTATTTTTTGAATCTTTTCAAAGGTATGTTCTTTATCGGCAGGATTAATTCGTTCGGGACTATAACCAAGTTTAAAATCGACTCCCACTTTTAGGGACGATTGCTTTTCTAGAATGGGAAGGAGGTTCCCTTCGGTAGCACCCGGATAGGTTGTGGATTCAAAAACGACCACATCCCCCTTTTTTAATATCTTTCCAATCGACTCCGTAGCGGCAAATAGCGATCTCAAATCGGGTTTTTTAAATTCATCTAGGGGTGTGGGAACCGCAATGATATGAAATTGGGCAGATTCGATCCCTTTTGGATTGGAGGTGAAGGTTAAGGTACCACGAGATATATCCTCCTGGGTGTATTCAGAGTTTCTATCACAGCCGTTACTTAGTTCATTAATTCGATGCACATCGGTATCAAACCCAATAGTTTTATAAAGCTTACTAAAAGCAATGGCGACAGGAAGCCCCACATAACCCAGACCCGTAATTGAAACTATAATAGGATTCACTTTAGGGCTTACCTTTTTTTAGGAATTTTAAATTAAGCTGCTTGGGTCTGTAATTTTCTGGTGACCTTTGGACTAAAGATATTATTTTCTAGCGCCCATTGGTAAGAGTTTTCGATACCCTCTTTAAGTTTAGTTCTCGGCCTCCACCCTAATGCCATGACCTTATCGATATTT
>JABMMY010000074.1 GCA_013205415.1 Deltaproteobacteria bacterium | reverse complement strand
CCTTAGAGGATCCCTCCAATCGTAAATATTCGCATTATTTATCCTCCAGACCTGAGAAGTGGGAGATTGATGCGATTAAGGTGATCATTCAGTTGGCTAGAGATTCGGGCTGTAGAGTTCATGTGGTTCACCTTTCAGCAGCAAAGGCGCTCAGTGAAATTGAAAAGGCAAAAGAAGAAAATGTTCTTATTTCAGCGGAAACATGTCCGCACTATTTAACCTTAAGTGCGGAGAATATTCCAGATGGAGCCACTCTCTATAAATGCGCGCCACCGATAAGAGACAATGATAACCGTGAAAAGCTATGGAAGGGACTGCAAAGCGGGGTGATTAATTTTGTGGTTTCGGACCATTCTCCCTGTACTCCGAATTTAAAGGCAATGGAAACTGGAAATTTCGAAGTGGCATGGGGCGGTATTGCAGGACTACAATTTAGTTTGCCGCTCATTTGGACTGAAATGAAACAGCGAAATTTGACGGTGGGCCAACTGTCTTATTGGATGTCAGAATCGACGATAAAATTTTTAAATATTAAAGATAAGACCGGGAAAATTGAGGTGGGTAATGATGCCGATTTAGTGGTGTGGGATCCTGGTTCGGAGTTTACGGTGGAGAGATCTCAGATCCTTCATCGCCATGACGTCACCCCTTATCTTGGAAAAAAACTGTACGGAGTGGTAAAAAAAACTTTTGTTAGAGGAAATTGCGTTTATAATTTGGGGCGGTTTTCAAATCCCCAAGGACAGGAAGTAACAAGAAAATGATTAGCCATAACCCCAACCCCTTTCATCATTTGATAGATTTAGCCTCTGAGAGATTAGGAGGGAAATCGGTAATCACTAATGATGATTTTTTTGCATCAAAAAACAATCTTCTCAAAGCTTCAGTTCCCATTTTTATTCCAGGGAAATATACCGAACGAGGTAAGTGGATGGATGGTTGGGAATCTAGACGAAGGAGGACGCCTGGATTTGATTGGTGTATTGTAAAGCTTGGAGTTGCTGGAAAGATTCAAGGCGTTAATATTGATACCTCATTTTTTTTAGGAAATTACCCGGAACATTTTTCTTTAGAGGCAGCTAATTGCACTAAAGCTGAAACCCCAGCCGGCCTAGTAAAATCAACGGTTAACTGGGTTCAGATTATTTCTAAAACCGCCTTAAAAGGAGGTGGGGATAATTTTTTTCCTGTTTCCAATAATGAATCTTTCACTCACGTGAGGCTTAATATTTTTCCCGATGGGGGTGTGGCTCGGCTGAGAGTCTATGGTGAAGTGACCCCAGATTGGAAAAGGCTGAAGAGGGTAAAGGTCCCTATTGATCTAGCATCGATTGCTAAGGGTGCTACGGTGATAACCTGTAATGATAATTTTTTTGGTCTTAAAGATAATTTAATTCTCCCTGGTAGATCTTTGAATATGGGAGATGGTTGGGAGACCAAGCGGAAGCGAGGTCCAGGGCATGATTGGATTGTAGTAAAGTTGGGCGCCACGGGAAGTATAAAAAAAATAGAGGTCGATACCCACTATTTTAAGGGGAATTTTCCAGATAGTTGTTCCATAGAGGGACTGTGTTATCCCAAAAGAGATTTAACGGAAAAAGATTTTAATAGTACGACTCTGTTGAAATGGACTGAAATTTTACCCCAAACAAAACTTAAGGCGCATCATCGGCACTTTTTTGATAAGGTTTTAAGCGAATCCAATAAGGGTAAAAATTTTGATTACGTAAGGCTGAATATTTTCCCCGATGGAGGAATTAGTCGATTAAGGGTTTATGGACTAGCAAAACCATGAATGATTTTACGGTCAAACAATTTAATTCGCTGACTAAGCTGGAGGCTATCGAAGCTCTAATACGTTGTTGTGGCGCTACGCGATGGGCATCTAGCATGGAAAGCCAGCGCCCCTTTTCTGATCGTAAGAGTCTTATCGAACTGGGTATTAAATTCTGGAGTCAGATGGGTGAAGCCGATTGGAAGGAGGCATTTAAGCACCATCCCAAAATTGGCTCGGCAGATTCCCTTCAAAAGAAATTTGTGGCAACTAAGGATTGGGCGGAACAGGAGCAACAGGGAAGTCGATCGGCCTCTCTTTCGGTGTTAGAGGCCCTTGCGCTAGGGAATCAAACGTACGAGAATCGTTTTGGGTTTATCTTTATTGTTTGTGCGACGGCAAAAAAAGCAGAAGAAATGCTTCAGCTTTTAGAGTTGAGACTAAACAATGAACCACAAACAGAATTACGAATTACTGCGGGAGAGCAGGGCAAAATTACAAAGATTCGATTGGAGAGGTTGATTCATGAATAAACGTAGCCCCATTACTAGTCATGTTCTTGATGTGAGTCTTGGAAAGCCTGCCACTAATTTATCCTGTAGGTGTGAAAAATGGAACGCTCAAACATCTCCGCCCCAATGGGAAAAGGTGGGTGAGGGGGTGACTAATGAAGATGGAAGGGTGGAAACATTGCATTCATCAGAATTGGTTCCGGGACTTTATCGAATTGAATTTCTTACAGGGTCCTACTTTGAGAATCGAAAAATTTCTACTTTTTATCCTTTAGTTACAGTTAGTTTTGAGATTGTGAATGCCAAAGAGCATTATCATGTGCCCTTACTTTTAAGTCCTTACGGCTATTCTACCTATCGAGGAGGTTGAGCTTTATGAAAATGACATTTGATGAAAATTCTACAGCGTCGATTTTGCAACGGTTGCATCAAGCTAATAAAAAATTTGTAGGGCTTAATCCAGGGACGACTCATGATAGGCAACCGGTCCATACGGTTTACGGTGGAGCCCAAATTTTTTCTAGCGAAACCGCAAAAAAAATGAGTGAAACGGCGTTGAAAAATTTTAAACAATACGCTCCAGATGCGGCAACCTTAGTCAAAGCGCTTGGGGAACAGGACTCTGATAGTGAGCTTTGGAATAAAATTTACAATCGAATCACAAAAAAACTAGAAGATGAGGCGGTTGAAGATTTTAGAATCGATTACGAAGATGGTTATGGAACTCGTCCCGATGCCGAAGAGGATGGGCATGCCGAGAGTGGCGCTTTAGAGGTCGCAAAAGGAATGGCTCAAAACTCGCTGCCTCCATTTATTGGGATTCGGATTAAACCCTTTTCCGAAGAGTGTCATCGTAGAAGTATTCGTACCTTAGATATTTTTCTTTCTACACTACTCACGAAAACCTCTGGCCTATTACCCCCGCACTTTGTGGTGACTCTTCCAAAGGTAACTCATGCCGAACAGTGCACGGCATTAGTGCAATTATTTGAAGCGATAGAAAAAAAATATAAACTCCCCGATAACATTTTAAAATTTGAATTTATGGTAGAGACCACCCAATCCATTATTAATCATGACGGATTTTCTCCTTTAAGAGGTTTTGCAGAGGCGGGAAAGGGGAGGTGTACGGGAGCTCATTTTGGGACTTACGATTATACAGCGGGGTGTGGAATTACCGCCCACTATCAAACCATGATCAATCCAGTGTGTGATTTTGCAAAGCATGTGATGCAGGTTTCTTTAATGGGAACTTCAGTTTGGCTTTCAGATGGTGCTACCAATGTGATGCCCGTAGGCCCTCATCGCGCTAAAGCAGGCGGTGCTTTAACGGCGATACAACAACAGGAAAATCAAGCCGTCGTTCATCGCGCTTGGAAATTGAGTTATGATCACATTCGCCATTCTTTAGCGACAGGCTTTTATCAAGGATGGGATCTGCACCCTGCACAACTACCCATTCGATATGCTGCGACCTATGCCTTTTTCTTAGAATCTTTGCAATCGGCCTCTGATCGGCTGAAAGGCTTTGTGGAGAAAGCAGCTCAGGCCACTCTTTTAGGGGATGTTTTTGATGATGCGGCTACAGGGCAAGGACTATTGAATTTCTTTTTACGCGCCCTAAGTTGTGGCGCCATTAATTCTGAAGAGGCCTTGAAAACGGGTCTTTCTATTAAGCAAATTCAAAGTAAAAAGTATTTTTGAATTAAAATTTTTGAAAAACTAACAAAAAATTGGTAACTTTAGTCCTATGAATTTAACTAATCCTTGGAGTAGGCATAGTCCGGACTTAATGTTTAAGCATCTGGTGGGCTTTGATTTTGGTTCCAATCCTGAACTTCAGCTCAATGAAATCCGCGCGCACAAGGCCGGTATTGCGCAAATGATTTTATCAAAACTGGCGGTATCGAAAGAGGATACGATATTAGATTTGGGTTCTGGGTGTGGTTTTATTGCAAATCCGATTAGCCAAAGCGTAGAGAACGTTATTTGTTGTGATATCAGTATTTCATTTATAGAGTTTGCTAAAAAAGAGTGTTCACACAAAAATAATATTACGTTTCAGTTGATAAAAGATTTTGATTTGGGTGGAATATTAGATTCTTCATTGGCCGCCGCATACTCATATAATGTTTTTATTCATCTGAATCTATTTCAGATGTATTGGTACCTTCAGGCACTTGCAAAAAAGATTAGATTGGGGGGGCGGCTTGTTTTTGATATTACTAATGCGAATAACTTAGAAAAAAATGTGTCAGATTTTTTTATTACCTTTGCAGAAAATTTTAAGAAAAATCCTGAAGATAGAGATGCGTGTGTCTGCTGGAATTCCCCACAAGCAGTTATTGGTTTGGCAAAAGATGCTGGGTTTAATCTCATTGAAAACATCGAAGATTCTTTTTTTGTATTTGAGAGAAAAAATTAAATTTTATTTTTAGAGTAAAGACTTGCAGAGGTGATAAAAATCCTCGAGCTCGGGGAATGTTTCAAGAAAATTTGTGCCTCTTCTTCGATCATGTTCATCCATGAATAATACAAAATCTTTACGGTTAGTATTATTATCGGTACTTGGATTTTTCAATTCACTGGAAGTTATATTGTAGATTCTTTTTAGTTTGTCTATTTCAGAGGGATAAAAACCTCGCAGGCAAACTCCATCTATTTCTGTCCCATCTAGATTATCATTCATAAATGTCACTTGACTAAAAAGGGTCTTCAACATTTCGGGCTGAATAATAAAAACTGCCTGATGGTTGGGATATCTTAAATAGGGAGTCTCTAAATAAAGTGCAGTCCTTTGAGAGGAATTCAAAGTGTATTCCCGTTTGATGGTTAATATGTCATTTAAGAAGTCTCGATATGAAGGTAGGCTCAGGACATTATACGTACTCGTTACTGTTAATTGGAGTTCTGGAACCTCTTTACATAAGGTATTAATACGATCGAGCCACAGATTATAGTCCATTCCAAATCTAATGTACTCGGCCTGTTTTCCTTTAGCTTCGGCACTAGTGAAGAGTTCAAACTGTTTAATTAGACCATCACCTAAAAGCCGCTTTATTTTTTCTAGAACATCTCTGAACTGTATTTCTGGAATACAAAGATTAGAGTTGATGGCTAGACTTAAATCGGGATTGGGATTTTCAATTATGTAATCTAGAGTCTTAAAGGTGTTTTTATTTAGAAGAGGCTCCCCCCCTGTGATTCTAAAGGTCTTCAAATGGGGATATAGCTTCGGCCACCATTTCCAAAATGCCTCGACGTAGGGATTATGTTCCTTGGGTGAAATTGGAATTTCATTTTTTTTTCTAAGATTATCTAGATTGTTGAAATTATCATGAGTCGGATAGCCCCCGTGTGTTTCAATCTCCTCCATGATGCGGGACGAAAATTGTGGAAAACAGTAGCTACACTTCAAATTACATAGGTTACCAAAGCTCACTTCAACATAGGAGGGATAAACATCGTCGTCCCAAGGTTTATTAGCGATATCCTCAATAAAGGGTTCTGCCCAGGATTCTTGAGACTTATAAATGCGATCACTAAGGGATTCAGATTTAGTGTCCTCTACTCTCCAACAGTAGTCACATTCAGTGGGTCGTTTTCCTTGTAGCATCAATTTTCTTTGCTGCTTTTTAAACTCAGTATTATGCAGAGCTGAGGGATTACGTTTTAGCTCTTCTAAGGGAATTTTATGAGCTGTAGGATGATGGCAACTGTGAGTGAATCCATTTTGAAGATGAAGGGTGACCTGTTTCCATTTCGCCGCACAGAAACTGGGGCTTACCTCATTGAGGCGGGTCTGAAACTCTGTTAATGAGCTATTTTGGGGTGTTTGAAAGATTAAACCAGACTCATTCATTAAAGAAACCTCAAAAAAACCGGGGATATCTCGGTGGTAAAGCTATTGTAGTTTCTAAAAAATCACACGCCTAAGTGCGTTACCTTTCTTTTGTTGGCTCTAGGTTAATGCCTTACATGATTGATAAAATTTTTCCAACTCAGGAAAGGTGTTAAGAAAGTGGGTTCCTCTGCGGCGATCATGTTCATCCACAAAAATTGCAAAATCCTTTCGGGCCGTATTTTGCTTGGCCGTAGGTTTTTCTAAAGCGGCGGTAGTGACATTGTAAATTCGCTTTAGGTTGTCTAGCTCAGTGGAACTAAAACCAAATTTTTTAGTTCCATTTGAGTGGGTACCCTCCATGTGGGAATCTATGAAAAGTATTTGATTAAAAATAAATGTTAACATTTCGCGGTCAAGAATAAAAACCGATTGGTGTTTAGGCTCTCTCAAGTAAGGAATGTCTAAGTGAATAGCGGTTCGATAATTAAAATTATGACCGTAATCCCGTTTTATTGCTAAAAGATCTTTAAGGAAGGGAATGTAGGAGGTCAAACTTAATACATTGTAAGTACTCATTACGATGAGTTCCAGCTGAGGGACCTCTCTGCATAATCTTTGAATATTATTGAGCCACAGATTATAGTTCATTCCAAATCGGATGTACTCAGCCTGTGGGCCATGGGCCTCAGCACTGGTATAGAGCTCAACTTTTTTGACCTGTCCTTCGCCTAGAATTTTTTTAAGTCTTTCTATGGCTAATTCAAGAACGTGATCCTGTACGCAAAGATTAGAGTTAATGGCCAAAGTTAAATGCGGGTTTGGTTTTTCAAGAATATAGTCAAAAACCTGAAAAGTATTTTTATTTAAAAGAGGCTCTCCACCCGTAATTCTGAATTGGCTTAAATTAGGGTATGCCTGAGGCCACCACTTCCAAAATGCCTCCACATAGGGATTATGATCCCTGTGGGAGATGGGAATGAGATCATTCTTTTTTAGATGTTCTAGATTATTAAAGTTTGTACTAGTAGGATAACCGCCATACTTCTCACTTTCTTCGCTCCATTTGGATGAAAATTGTGGAGAGCAATAACTACATTTTAAATTACAGGTGTTGCCGAAACTGACCTCAAGATACGATGGTAGAACATCATTATCCCATGGCCGATTGATAATATCGTTTATAAAAGGCTCGGCCCAATCGGTTTGTGATTTAATAATTCTATCGCTAATAGATTTTGAATTACTATCCTCCACCCTCCAACAGTAGTCACATTCAGCGGGTCGTTTTCCCTGAAGCATCAATTTCCTTTGCTGCTTTTTAAACTCAGTATTATGCAGAGCTGACGGATTAAGTTGTAGCTCTTTTAACGGGATCTTATGTGGAACAGGATGATGACAACTATGAGTGAGTCCATTTTGTAGATGAACGGTTACCTGCTTCCATTTTGCTGCACAGAAACTGGGACTCACAGCATCCAGTTCATTACGAAACTGTTCTCTGGAACTAGATGGATTTCCGAGAAAAGAGATAGGCGTTTTATCCATTAAAAGCCACCTTCCAATGGGCGAGATAAAGATGGTTTGAGAATATTTTTTTACCAGTCTCTATAAAATTAAGAGAAAACCATTGGTGATACATAAAATAATAAATTACCCATTTGCTAAGATGGAAATTTAAACATTGACCAAGGGTGATTGCCACCTTTTAAATTGAGCCGCCGATAGGGAACCCTTTTTGTATTAAAAACTTTTTATATAGGTAGTAGTCTTTTGATGCTGCATCGCGATATTGGATTCGAAGATCTCTGGGGTGTTAAATTAAGCTACATACCTTCTTGACAATTAGGCGGTTCACCCATAATTTTTGGGCTCGAGATTTTATAATTTCAACTACTTATGTGACTTTTTTGTCGACTATAAAAGACAGAAAATAGACGAGCAACTAGAGGATTTTTCAACGGTCACAGAAAATGAGATTGAGGATTAGTACCGCCGTGGAGACAGGATTCATTGCAGTTTTTTGGTTCATGATTATTTCAGGTCTCACCGTTCCTTTGATGTTGGGCGTTGGATATTTATTGCGACCCAAAGGTAAAGATACGCGTAGAAAAATGACCTCTTATGAATGTGGTGAAGAGCCTGTGGGGTCGGCCTGGGTTAAGTTTAATATTCGTTTTTATATTGTCGCTATTGTGTTCATTATTTTTGATGTGGAGATGGCAGCTATCTTTCCGGTCGCGGTAGTTTTTAAAGAGTCTATTGCTAATGGAACTGTGGCTTTGGTGTTTAGTGAAATATTTATCTTTGTGGCCCTTCTTTTAATAGGTTTAATTTACTGCTGGGTTCGCGGAGATTTGGAGTGGGTAAAAGGCGTAACTAAATTCGCCCCCAATAAATAATGGTTCAATCGGCTCAATTTGCACATTCATTAGAAGGTTGGTTTGGTTTTCTTCCCCTGTGGGGATGGGCTGCTATTTCGGCGGCTATTATTATCTATTTTTTAGCCCTTCCCTTTGGAGGTTTAGCGACCTATGTCGAAAGAAAGATCGCTGCCGACATGCAAGATCGTATTGGGCCTAATCGAGTTGGGCCATTAGGAATTCTACAGTTTTTAGCCGATGCCATTAAAATGCTTGGAAAAGAGGATTTTGTTCCTAAGGGTGGCGATAGGTTTCTTTTTAATTTAGCGCCTTTATTTGTCGTTGTAGGATCCTGTACCGCCTTTGCGGTTCTTCCTTTAAGTAAATATCTGATTGGAGCCGACGTTAATATTGGGGTTATTTTAATTTTGGCAGTTACCACCTTGATTGCACCTGGAATTCTTTTAGGGGCTTGGGCCTCTGAAAATAAATGGTCTTTATTGGGAGGGCTAAGAGCGGCCTCTCAAATTGTGAGTTATGAGATCCCTGTAGCACTCTCTATTCTTCCTGTGGTTTTGATTTCTGGAAGTCTTCAAATGGGACAGATTGTAGATCAACAAGGATGGACACTCTTTGGTGAAAACCCAGCGACATTTCATTTCTGGAATGCTTTTCATAATCCCTTTACTTTCTTTGCGATGTTTATTCTTTTCATTGGAGGACTTGCAGAAACAAATCGCATTCCTTTTGATCTTCCAGAGGCAGAATCTGAATTGGTATCGGGATTTAATACCGAGTTTTCAGGAATGAGATTTGGCCTTTATGCGTTGGGTGAATTTTGTGATGTGTTTGTGATGTCGGCCATGGTGGCAGCTCTTTATTTGGGCGGATGGCACATTCCTTTTTTAGATATTGAAAAACTGGGATTTGCTTTGCCGACGGCACTTGTAGCCATGGTTCATTTGACGGTGTTCATGGTGAAAACTTTATTGGTGGTTTTTGTAGTGATGTGGCTGCGGTGGACCCTGCCTCGCTTAAGAGTCGATCAGTTAATGGGCATGTGTTGGAAGGGAATGTTACCTATCGCCTTTATCAATGTACTGGGCACTGCCGTTTGGATGTGGGTATTTAAAGGCCAATCTATGATGCAACTTTTAGCAGGGCACGGATAAAATATGGATTTAGTTTTACTTTTAGCTGAAATATTTACAGTAGCATCGGCAGTTATTGTAGCTTTTCATCCTAATATTCTTTACGCATCGGTATTTTTGCTTTTCGCTTTTTGTGGCGTGGCCGTGATGTTTCTTTTTGCCGGAGCCGATTTTTTAGCGGGCGCTCAGATTATTATTTATGTGGGTGGCGTGACTATTTTGATCCTATTTGCCATCATGTTGACTCAATGGCTTTACAAAATAAAACTTGTTGATATCAGAAATAAGATGCTGCTTCCGGGTGTATTAGCCCTTGGGATTGGTTTCTTTTTGTATCGCGCACTACATCAGATGGCACTTTCTCTTCCTAAACTAACTCCTGAAGCCTTAGATAAATTTACCGCCACTCCTAAAACGGCGCTAATGGGTCAGGCTCTTTTAGGTAGTTACCTACTTCCTTTTGAGGCGATTACTATTTTGCTTTTAGGAGCTCTAGTAGGCGCCGTTTGGTTAGCGAGGCCCGAATGAATCATCTACTTTCATTTAGTTCAAGTTTGCAGGGATATTTAGCTGTAGGAGCTATTCTCTTTGCACTTGGAATATTTTGTGTTTTGACGCGAAAAAATGCGATCGGAATTTTGTTGGGAATTGAATTAATTCTAAATGCTGCGGGGATTAACTTTGTAGCCTTTAGTAAATTTAGAACCGGATTAATTGACGGTCAAATAGTCGCTCTGTTTATCATGCTGATTGCCGCAGCTGAGGCAGCGGTGGCTCTGGCTGTTATTCTCCGTTTTTATCGGCTTAAACAAACCATTGATGCAGATGAAGCTAGCATCCTGAGGAACTAAGATGGCACAGCAAGCACTACTTATTGCCTTGTTTCCCCTGATTGCGTTTGTCATACAATCGCTAATTGGGAAAAAACTTCCACGTCACGGAGATTTTATCTCTGTGCTCGCAATTTTAGGTTCGTTAGTGGTGGCGACCCCTATTTTTATGAAGTTAATTACTGAGGGGCATGTTTTTGATTCCTTCCAAGTGACGTGGATGTCTCTTCGTGGTGCCGAGGCAGGTAGGTTAAATAGTGCGATGACTATAGTGATTGGTGTTTTGATCAATAATCTAACGGCCATCATGCTATTCATGGTCACCCTATGTGCGTTTTTAATTCATCTTTTTTCTGTGGGATACATGCACGGTGAAGAGCGGTACCACCTATTTTTTGCCTATATCTCTCTGTTTTCGGCAGCTATGTTGGGCCTTGTGCTTTCCGATAATCTTCTGACCTTCTTTATTTGCTGGGAATTAATGGGGCTTTGTTCCTATCTTCTGATCGGTTTTTACTATAAAAAACCCTCGGCTATTAATGCGAGCATCAAAGCCTTTATGACCACCCGAGTGGGAGACACTCTTTTCTTTATGGGAATAGCCGGTCTTTATTATATTTATGGAACTAGTAATTTCATGAGTATTTATAAGGCGATCGAATTGGGGACGGGTCATGGGGTTACGATTTTAGGTTATCCTGCTTTAGCCTTTATTGGCTTCATGGTTTTGATGGGAACCATTGGAAAATCTGCACAGTTCCCACTTCATGTTTGGCTACCCGATGCGATGGAGGGGCCAACTCCTGTGAGTGCTTTGATTCATGCGGCGACGATGGTAGCTGCGGGCGTGTTTTTACTCATCAGAATGTTTCCTCTACTTGAAGCGGCTCATGTGGTGTTGCCCGTTGTCGCCTATGTGGGAGCTATTACCGCTTTTCTAGCGGCCTTAATTGCCATCGTTCAGGTCGACATCAAAAAGGTTCTCGCCTACTCGACCATTAGTCAATTGGGATACATGGTGATGGGTGTGGGAGTGGGGGCCTTTTCTGCTGGCTTCATGCATTTAATCACGCATGCCTGTTTTAAGGCGTGTCTCTTTTTGTGTTCCGGTTCTGTGATTCACTCTGTTCACACTCAAGACATGAGAGAGATGGGTGGACTTAAATCTAAAATGCCTATCACCTTTGCAACGATGTTCATTGCTACTTTAGCTATTAGTGGAGTTCCCGGTTTTTCAGGCTTTGTAAGTAAAGATAGAATTTTAGGTGGAGCTTTAGCCTATAGTATGGAACATCAAGGGCATTATTTAATTCCATTTCTTGGATTTGCCACGGCAGGAATTACAGCTTTTTATATGTTTCGAATGATCTACATGACCTTTTTTGGTCATGCTCGTGATGAACACAAACATCATCATGCGCACGAACAGCCCTTCACAATGACCATTCCTTTAATGGTATTAGCGGCCCTTTCCTTTGCGATTGTTTTTGCCGGACCCACGGGAATTGAGTCGATTGATCACGTCATGCCTGTGAAATGGTTTGACCATGCGCTTGAAGGTGTTCAGGTAGAAATGGGAATTGCAGAGCACCTATCTCCCGAGGCAGAGGCGGTTCATCATAAGGCGCATGGATTGGCATTGATAATCTCTTTGGCCGTTGCAGGACTAGGTATTTTTCTTTCCTCAATTACCTATTTGAAACATCTCTTGTCGGCAGAGAAATTTAAAAAAATGGCAGGGCCTCTTTATCATTTAGTTTGGAATAAATATTTCTTTGATGAGTTTTATCTTGGAATACTTATTAAAAAGGGACTTCTTAACTTCAATCAAATGCTCGCTACGTTCGATGATAAGGTGGTCGATAGAATCTTTGTGGATGGCTGGAGAGACATCGCCATGGTCACTAAGAACGTGATTGGTAAGTTTGATGACGTGGTCGTAGAT
>JABMMY010000073.1 GCA_013205415.1 Deltaproteobacteria bacterium | reverse complement strand
TCCTATTACTAATGGTCACATTGATCTAATCACTCGAGCCCTTTCTACCTTTGATGAGGTGATCATACTGATTGCCCATTCTAGTAAAAACCCGATTTTTTCCTCTACAGAGCGACAGGTATTGGTTCAGAAATGTTTCAAGAATGACCCCAGAATTAAGGTGGATATCATAAAAGGACTCTTAGCCGACTATGCAAAAAAACAGAGTATCAATGTGGTATTGCGAGGGTTGCGGGCTATTTCCGATTTTGAATATGAATTTCAAATGGCTACCATGAATAAGCGACTTCACCCTGAGTTAGAAACCTTTTTTCTCATGTCATCAGAAAACACTTTTTTTGTTAGCGCCTCTTTGGTTAAGGAGGTGATTTCTCATGGTGGAGATATTTCAAGTTTAGTTCCGGCCCACGTCGAGAAAAGTCTCAAGGAAAAACTATGTTAAAAATTGCAAATCGAGTCAAAGCATTAAAATCTAGTAGTATCATGGCTATTTCAGCAAGAGCAGCGGAGTTAAAGTCCGAGGGACATGAGGTAATTAGTTTAGCAGCTGGGGAGCCCGATTTTAATACTCCTGAGTTAATTCAAGCGGCGGCAACTAAGGCGATGAAGGATGGCATTACAAAATATACTCCCGCAACGGGCTTTCAATCTTTGAGAGAGGCGATTGCAAAAAAGATATCGGTGGAGAATGGATTTCCGGTTGATCCTGAGGAGGTTCTCATTACCTCCGGTGCTAAGCATGGTTTGTATTTGGCTCTTCAATGTTTAGTGGATCCTGGAGAGGCCATTTTAATTCCAACGCCTGCTTGGGTGAGTTATAGCCCTATGATCGAATTAGCTGGGGCCTCGGTAATTCCTTTGCCCTTATATGAAGAGGATGGATACCGTCCCAATGTTGAGAGATGGAAAGGGATGGCCATTCCGCCTAATGCAAAAGGGATTATTATTAATAGTCCAAACAATCCCACTGGAGTCGTTTATAGTCGGGAGGAATTAATTAAATTAACAGGTTGGGCTTTGCAAAGAAATCTATGGATTATTTCCGATGAGATCTACGAAAAAATTATTTACGATAATTTGACCCACACAAGCATTTCAGCATTAGGACCGGAGGCAAAAAAAGCTACGATCACGGTTAGTGGGTTTTCTAAGAGCTATGCGATGACGGGCTGGAGATTTGGATGGGTGATCGCGGATAGGCCTTTTATTGCTAAAATGGCATCATTACAGAGCCAGAGCAATAGTCATGTGACCAGTTTTGTACAATGGGCAGCGATTACCGCATGCACATTGCCGCCAGAGATTGGAAATTTTATGGTGGCAGAGTTTGATAAACGTCGGCGATACTGTATGGATCGTCTTGATAAAATGGGGGCCCATTTAAGTTACTCCAGACCCACCGGCGCTTTTTATATTTTTATTAATCTTAGTAAATGGCTAATCCAAAAAAAGATGACAGATTTAGAATTTTGCAAAGAGCTTTTAAATAAGGAATATGTAGGAGTGGTGCCGGGCTCCTCCTTTGGAAAAGAGCATTCGATTAGAATTAGTTATGCGACTAATATTGATAATCTCAAAAAGGCCTTTGACCGCATAGAGGCTTATTTAAATAGGTAGGATTCATTATAAGAATTGTTCCTAGTTAGAAGGAGTTCCCAAGTTCGATATAGAAAGAGGAGCCTTCGGGAGTTAGTGCATAATCGCCTCTAACGATAAGACGTTTGCCCCAAATTATTCGAGTTCCCCATCCCATTGAGGCATGAAGATTTCCAATTTGAACTGGAAGAAGTTGATTCCAAACTCTACCTACGTCGATAAAAGGTACAAAGCCTAATTGAATTTCTTGATCAGCAAAACCGAAGGCAATAGGATCCCACCGCAATTCAAAACCTAAGGAGCTTCGAATATGGTCTACAAATCTGTTCCCATCATAACCACGCATAAAACGATCGCCTCCAAAACCGATGGTAGAGTCTGAACCTCCGGTTGCAGAAAGTTCAAAGAAGGGAACATCTCCAGAAAGAACTTCAAAAAAGGTACGATGGGCAAATATTAATTTTCGATGTAGGGAATAGTAATAACGAAAGGTGTAGGTTGTTCTCAGAAAATCGAAATTACTCCCTGTGTATTTAGAATACCATTGAAGATAGAGTTCATTGAGTGTGCCTCGAGTGGGATAGGGCTCAAAGTCTAGGGAGTCTAGAACTATAGCCCATCCAATATAATGGGTTCGTCCACCGGATCTTCCTAATGGGTTATCTGCAAGGAGCCAACTGCCAGCAGGGGCGGTAATTTCCATCCACTTTAGTCCTAGGATGGGTCCCGTTCGTAGATTTTTTACAACATATTTTAACACTTGAAGGGTGAATGTGGGAGAGGCACGATCGTTCCGATACAGAGGGTTTTCGGGTTCGAGTCCGATGGGATTAACTTTAGTATCGTTGCCTATGCCATAATAACGTTGAGTGATATCACGATTATAGGAGACTCGACTGGTGACACGGTAGAGGCCTCCAAAGGCATAGGGATAGTCGGCCTGTAGGAGGTGTTTATATCTTCCTTTATCGCTGGCGAGGACCTGGCCCATGTATTCTGATTTATGGGGATCTTGTCGAGTAATGTTGACGAGTTTAGCATGTAGCCCCAGGTGAAATCCATTATTAGGACTTGGAAATATCAAGGGTATTCCTTGAATGGTCCAGGGTTCTCCCCACATTTGAAATCCTTTACGACTCACAACCTTATCAATTCGCGAAGCAACCTCCTCCCCAAACAACTTCAGCTCTTTTCCCACCCCTGGAGATAGGGGACGGAGGTTAGGTGAGCCATCCTCGATAAAGTCATCAGCTCTAAAGGCACTGGGAACCTCGGGAGCATAGTTGTCATTATATGGTATATCTTTAATCCTTTTATTTTTCTTAAGAGATTTGCTTCTTTTGATATTGGGAAATTCGGAAATAGCATTGAGCTTTGGCTGATAAATAGAAGATACAGCCATTACAATGAATACAGAGTTGATGAGATTCACAAAACGCAACATGATAGCTTATAGTGGCTTGATCTTATGTATTTGAGAAGTAAAAACTCCAATGTGCAACATTTCTATTTTTTGAATAACTCACCTGATTTAATCTGGATTTCCATTCACGTTTCAGAAAAAGGATACAAAACCAAGGCCAAGAAAGGGACCCGAAAGATTTAAATCGGTTCCTCCTGGTAGAAATGAACTTCCACTGCTTTGCAGATCTCTTAAATTAACCCATCGGTATCCGGCCTCTAAATGAAGCCCTAAACGAGAGTTAAAGCGAAGTTCGATTGCGGCTCTTGCGTGATAGTTCCAAAATTGGGCTCCTTGTTGAAAGGTTCCATTTTTAGTGGAATTGATTTTTTTTTCTAGTGGGTACATCCCCCCAAGAGCAAAGAGATATTGGACTCTAGGATTGCCTCGAGCATAGGCAAGTTCAGGTCCCACCATCTGAAGCTTCAGAGTATCTGTTTGAGCATCTCCATTTAAAGTTAGAGTTCGTACTGAGAACCAATTTTCATATCTGACACCCAGCCAAAAAGGAGGAATCACATGCCATCCGATTCCTGCCACAGCAATAAGTGGAGTTCTCATGTTCTTAGAGTAAATAGCACCAGCAGCTTTATCAGACTCGGTGGAGGTTAAAGCAACATTACCCGATAGATAAAACAGAAAAGGACGCCCTTTTAGCAATCCAATATCGGCGCCAAACACTCGCCAACTTAGAAAGAATAAAATAAAAACTTTTCTATCAAAATTCCCCATCCCATTCTTATCGGTCGCCCTATACTACGAGTCACAACTTCAATTATGAAATTTTCCCGATAATTAAAAGGGGCACTTAAAGGGGTTAAAAGGGGGACTAAAAGGGGGACGGAGGTCGCAAAGCTCCCTCCGTCCTCTTTTGAAATAGAAAATGCTACCCAGTACTA
>JABMMY010000072.1 GCA_013205415.1 Deltaproteobacteria bacterium | reverse complement strand
TCAGCTTGGAAGGCTGATGCTCTACCAAATGAGCTACTCCCGCAACAAGAAAATCAACTATCGTTATGAGTTGTTAGCATGGGGTTCTAGGATCCGTCTAGCTCTTTAAATAGCTATTTATTAGGGGGGCTATTATCTAGTCTAGAGTCGTTATAAGGCTAGTAGGAAAACCTAAGTCTTTAACTCAGTCCAAAGCCGATCATAGATCAGCATCGATTCCCCGATATCCTCAATGAAGTGCAGCCGTTTCAAAACGGCATCGGAGGGATAGAGGTCTGGGGAATTTCTTTCCTTTTCTGGCAAGGCCATCTGTGCGGTCTTATTCGGTGTGTGTAGGTGATTTTGGCGTTGAATATTTAAAGCATTTTTAGGATCCATCACATAATTTAAAAAGAGATGGGCCTCAGCTATTTTTCTGCTCGTATTAGGAATTGCCAAATTATCTGTCCAAACCACTCCACCTTCCTTTGGAATAAAAAATTTAATCGCAGGATTTTCCTGTTGGGCTTGAATGGCATGAGCCGAATAGGCGTGGGCAATGGTAATTTCTCCTCGAAGCATAAAGGGAACAGGTTCTGAAGTGAAAAGTGAAATATTATTTTTTGAAGCACGAAGAAGAACCTGCGCTTTAGCGAGAATGGTGGGCTGGGTAGTATTAACTGGCTCTCCCAGCACCTGAAGCGCCGCTGCAAACGATTCTCTCACATCATCTAGCATCGAAGTATTTCTAGGATCTGGAGATTGAAAAAGCATAGCCCAACTCAAGTTCTTGGGATCTATTTTTACCTTATCGGTATTAATCGCAAGCCCTGTGATCCCTCGAGTGAAAGGAATAGAGGTTTTGAGTCCTGGATCGTAAGGAAGATTTTTAAAGTAACTATCTAAATGATCTATATTTAATAGCACACTGTGATTTAGTGGCGCTAACATTTTTAGCCTTGTCATCTTAGCCACCATATAATCGGATGGTGTAATAATATCTAGTCCGGTAGAGCCTGCTTTTATTTTAGCAAACAGCTCTTCATTACTGGAAATATAGGAAATCTCTAAGGGGATTCCAGTTTCCTTTGTGAAGTCCTCGATAATGGTTCCCGGAAAATAACCACTCCAAGTTACAACTCTAAGAGGCACTATTTTCAGCTTCTGATGAGTAAAAAAGTAGAGCCCCATACCTAAAACCAGAATTACTAAAACCGGAGAAAGTTTCTTAAAGATAGTCATCTCTATTCCCCTTCTGAAACTAAGAAGTTCTTAAACTGCCAGGGGTCAGATTCATCTCTGCGACTCCGATTATAACCATTAAAAAATAGAGGTAACTTTTTCAATGGAGTCCAATCGGATCGCGTAGAGATATTTTTTCCTAAATAGGGCCGAGCGACATTTAAAACATATTCATGTGGGAGATCATCGGGAACTCGAACTCCTTCATTTGGATTTTCAATCATCCAAAGAGTGGCGGCCACTACTGAAATGGCCACCTGCATCGTCGTTGCATTTTGGTGAGGTACAAGTTCACGAGAGGCTTCAATAGAAAGTTCACTTCCCACCCACCAAGAATTAAAAGGATGTCCCATAATAAGAGCCCCTAAAATATCGGCACCCGAGGTGATCTCATCATTCATGATCCGAAGATTAGGCTGAAGCTCGTAATGATAACCACGAAGTTCATTGAGAGACGCAATAGCCGCATCACTCGGACAGTAGGCATAATGTACTGTAGGACGATAGATCGCTTTATTCCCATTCCAAACGGTCAACTTATCTGAAATAGTAAAAGACTCTCCATGGCGAACTACCATTCCCTGAATTTCATGTCCTGGAACCCAAGAGCGAACCCAAGTATTCATTCCCATTTTTGCCAAACAAATTTGATTTTGTGGCCCTTCAGCATGGGTATACGCAAGATCCGGAAGTTCCCGTTCATGAGTTCCCCAACCCATTTCAGCGGTAGTAGTTCCCTCTTCTCGAAACCCTTCGATACTCCAGGTATTAACAAATTCATTTACCTGTTTTGGAAGATTCGAAATTTGAGTATCTCTCTCACTGCAATGAATTACCTTCACTCCCAGCTGATGGGCTAGGTGATTAAAGGAACGATTTTTAATGAGATCGCTTATCTGCTCTTTAATCGCAGGAGACACCTTGTTTTCGTCGATAGCGGCCGCCCCGATATCGATAAGACCCTGTTTGGTCCAATGAGAAATCAAACCAGGATTTGCACCGTGCTCTAAAACTGCGGTAGGACCCTGATTATCTTTCCAGCAGCTTATCATTCGACGCAGGTTCATGTGTCGCCAATAGAGAGTCATCTTTGTCGGATGTGCTCCTTCAGAGTTTTCATAGGGGTCCCAAACTTCAACAGAGGTATTTAAATAACGAACACCTTGCTTACGGCACCAGGTTAGAATTTCACAACAATCAATATTCCAGGCTAAATCTATTAAAATATCTCCAGCCTTTAAATGGGTACCTAAAAGAGATTCTAAATTTTCTTTGACGACCCTATTCTGCACAAAGGTAAGTCCTTTTGCTATCCATGGCTCTAGCGCTATTTTACGATCTTCAAAATCCAATACAGAGATTTGATTTAAATTTACTTTAAGATGTTTTTCTAAAATCGGGAGAGTGCACTGAGCAACCGCACCGTAGCCTAGAAATAAAATATTATCTTGAAATGCAATAGGTTCCATAAATCCTCTTCTTTAAAAAAGAAGAAATTTACCTATTGATTTAGGAAAGTAAAAGGATTTTAGATGCTAATTAAATCTAATTAGATTTTTGCAAAAGTAAAAGGGCATCTTTTTCTAGAGTGAGTGTTTTGTTACGATAATAAACAGGCTCTTTAAGATTCAACTTGGGAGATACTAAATGGTTTCTACAGAGTTTGGTGTGATAGTTTAGATAGTCAGTTTTTTTATTGAGTTTTAATTCGTCACGATATTGCTTCCAAAAACTACCGCGATCTTCTGGGCCACCGCCTAATAAGATCTGGGTAATTTCATAGCTAATTAGGCAAATAACCTCTGTTTCTTCAGGTTTCATCCCCCACCTATAGCATAAAGAAAGTCTCTTAATGGGTTAAATCTACCCCCTCAATAAGATTTAAATACCTGCCTACTACTACTACCTAAAAAAAGGCTTCTCGGGATCAAATTTCACCCATAATACTATCTTCTTAACTCTGGTTTCATACTAGCAACTTACTAGGAATTACTGGGGACTCAGATGGGTCATACGCCCTATTCTTTCCTTTTTTCAAACTAAGAAAAATGCCCTCTCCCATGGCGCTTCCCTCGAAAATAAAAATAAAATCATCATTGCTATAAATAAAGGACTCACTTAACAATGGAATTCGATGCAAAAAACTTTCACTAACCCTAGACGAATAGGTGGGAATGAGCCCTAACGGAATTATTAACTAGGTGAAATTATTTTGACGTTTGGTGCCAACAAGTTACTTCACTTTTATTTTTACAAATAATATAAATATTGCGAAAAAAAAACTGGTGTTTTGAGTTGCGCTCCGCAGCGAACACTTATTAACAATGAGTTTAGTGATAGTTCCTTTCTACCGATAACTGTTTAGTCCAATATTTTTAGTATTAAGATCCATTCCCGGGGGACAAATGATTAAGCTGAGAATTATTTTTATTAAGTTATCTACTATATTATTAATCATGGGGTTCTTTCCTCAATCTGGTTATTCTCAAAAACAAACAAAGTCTGTCCCCACAAGAAGGCCGGCCTCGACCATGGGGTCCTATTCTTTTCATCCTTTACTTCAAGTGTGGTTCATAAACGACACCCTTCCCCAATCAATTAACTTCAAAATTCGTAGAGCGGAACTAGGTTTCAAAGGGCAATTAAATGAGGACACTCGTTGGTTTGTAATGGTAGATCCTGCACAGGAACTTCAGACCTTGGCTACAGGCACTCGTCTACTTCGAGATGTCGGCGTGTCTTTTCGACTTGGGGGAGACACATGGTTAACAGCCGGGCAATTCTTTCGTCCCACAACAGCAGAGGGTTTCCGTTCCAATAAAACTCTATGGTTTGCTGAACGCAGTCTTGTCGGTCGTATTTATGGAGAACTACGAGAGCCAGGACTCATGATTGAGAGTCTAATAGATTCGGTGACTCTAAAACTTATGCTTTCGACCGGCGCAGGTACGAATAACTTAGACGGTCAAAATGAAAAAGATCTTACCTTCAGAGCTGAATTAGCTGCTTCGAAGGAGGCGGGTTTTGGGATATTTACCTCGATTGAAGACATGAGTTTTAGACGCCATTCGATCTATGGTCTCGATTTTAATCTCGATGCTCTGGATTGGCATTTGGGAGTCGCTGGAATTTTCGGGCACGACCAAGGAAGAAAAGACATGGGAGCTACTCTTGAGTTCGGATATACCTTTCCAATAGGCCTTCAGCCTATAATTCGAGGTGAATACTACCGACCCAATTTTGATGCCGATGAAAAGGCCGATTCATTCACAGTGGGCTTTAACTATTTTATGAGCAAACATAATTCGAAAATTCAACTATCGGCTACTTCATATCGAGGAATGGATGGAAATAATGGAACGCCTATATTTGACGCTTCAATACAAAATACACGCTACACCCTATGTCATCTATCTTTTCAAATAGGATTGTAGAGTGCCCATCTACTGAGATTCCGAATAAAAGATATCTCGTACCTACCTATCATTCAATGCGATAAATAATCGCTCAAGCCCGATCGCAACCCCTGAGACCTTTGCAATAGACTTAGCTGAACTAAAAAGTTTTTCCGGTTCAGGATGAGCTGTTTTATTAGCTCTTATTCTCTCTCCCGATTCCTCTAGGTATCTTTGTCTTAAAGCAGATTCATCGGTCAGCTCAGAGCATCCATTACAAAGCTCCATCGATTTCCAATAC